>NZ_JBJMLX010000171.1:0-46945 GCF_045805085.1 Niastella sp. | reverse complement strand
GCAGGTTGCAGTATTGATGAACGAGGGTGAGTTTGGCGATGAGTACAAACCCGGCCGGCACGAACTGAAGACGCAGAATATGCCCATCACCACTACGCTCAAGTCATGGAAATATTTGTTCGATTCACCTTTTAAGGTGGATGTGTTTTTTGTAAGCACCAAACAATTCACGAATTTAAAATGGGGTACCTCCAATCCCATTATTATGCGCGACCCTGAGTTCAAACAGGTACGCCTCCGTTCTTTTGGCACATACACCATCCGGGTAGTTGATGCTAAAAAATTCATCAGTGAATTTGCCGGTACCAATCCATGGATAACGATCGATATTGTAAGTGAACAAATACGCAATACCATCATCAGCAAATTGTCTGAAGGCCTTGCCGAAGCCGGGGTTTCTGTGCTGGATCTGGCCGCGAATTTTACAGAAATAGGCACCCGGTTAAAACCAATCTTCCAGGCTGATTTCGACGCCTGGGGTATTGAGTTGGGTCAGTTCTATATCGAGAACGTGAGCCTGCCCGAAGAAGTGGAAAAAATGCTCGACAAAACCACTTCTCTCAATATGATGGGTGATAAACTGAACCAGTTCAACCAAATGCAGGCCGGCATTGCCATGGAAAAAATGGCCGACAACCCGGGCGCTGCCAACACAGCTGGATTAGGTGCTGGTATTGTGCTCACCAATATGATGCAACAGGCGCAACAACCGCAACCACATCAAAGCACAGGCGCCGCCGCTGCCGGCACTGACCAGCAAAAAATGCTCGATCTGTTGAAACAGTTGGGCGATCTGAAAACAGCAGGCGTTCTTACAGAAGAAGAATTCAATAAAAAGAAAGCTGAGATCTTAGGCAAGCTCTAAAGCCGGTTGAACAATCATGGAAAACGTACAAAAAGATTCCCTATTGCTATTCCCATGCCCGGGATGCAATGCTCAATTATATTTCAACCCTGAACATCAAAAACTGGAATGCAAGTATTGCGGCACCCAGGTAGCCATCGATCAATCAAGCAACCAGATCAGGGAAAAAAGCCTGCGGCAACAATTATCTGTTACCGGCGACCCTGATGCAGCCATTGAGCAACTGGTTCATAAATGTGAACGCTGCGGCTCCGAATCGGTGTTCATTTCAGAAACGCCTACGTTTACCTGTAGTTTTTGCAACTTCGAGGTGGTAAACCCGGTAGCTTATAAAACCCGGCTTATACAACCATCGGGTATCATTCCTTTCAGGGTTGATAAACAACAATCCATCACCATTTTTAAAACCTGGTTGGGAAAAGGCTGGTGGGCGCCCGGCGATTTAAAAGAGTTTGCACGCCAGGATGCATTGCATGGCATTTACCTGCCCTTCTGGACTTACGACGCCCAAACCTTTAGTGAATGGACCGGTGAAGGCGGCAGACACTACTACGTAACAGTAGAAGATACGGATGCAAATGGCAATAAAACCACCCGGCAGGAGCAAAGAACAGAATGGATCTACCGCTCAGGCTCCTTCAATACTACGTTTGATGATATTCTCATTGGCGGGGCCGATGAGTTAACACAAAAGGAATACGAAAGTATTTTTCCTTTTCAACTGGAGGAACTGGTGAATTTCGATGCCTGTTATTTATCCGGCTTCTCTGCTGATGTGTATGATGTTTCAGTAAGTGATGGCTATGCGCAAGCTGAAAAAATCATGGAACAGCAGATCTATGATGCCTGTGTTGATGAATGCCGCATAGATACCTATCGAAATGTTCAGGTGAGTACCTCTTACGAAAATCAAACCTATAAACACATTCTGTTGCCGTTATGGATTTGCTCGTATAT
The DNA here is from genome assembly GCF_045805085.1 of Niastella sp. NCBI lineage: Bacteria > Pseudomonadati > Bacteroidota > Chitinophagia > Chitinophagales > Chitinophagaceae > Niastella > Niastella sp. The sequence continues at coordinate 45,123 of NZ_JBJMLX010000171.1, read as the reverse complement.
GTATAAGAGCAAACAATATCATTTCCTGGTAAACGGACAAACAGGTAAGATCTATGGTTCAAAACCAGTATCTGCCGCCAAAGTAGCGATTACGGTTATTGTGGTGCTAATAATTATAATAGTTATTTACTTTTTGTCGCAACAGCAGTAACCTCAGGTTGTACGATCGATAATTTGCTGTTCATATACTACTCTTGCCATATCAGTAGGCAACTTTTTGTCGTAAAGGAGCAACTTTTCGTCGTAAATAAGCAACTTTATCCCATATGTTCAAAACATGCTGTACCAAATTGGCAACTTATACGACATTGTTAGTTAAAATACAAAATTTCCCATGGGAAATGCAACTTCGCACATGGGAAATTCGGCATAGTTAGTCTAAATACTGAATTTCTCATGCGAAATTTGGTATCGCAGGTGGGAAATTAGACTTCGCACCTGGGAAATCGAACATCGAACTTGGGAAATGCGGTATTGTTTATCCTAAATGCAGATCAGTTCTCTTGCAATGCCCTGTCGATAGAAAGCTTTCCGCTGCCGTTATAAAGTGTAGCCAAACAAAGCCCGATCACCAGCAAATGGTACTCAAACCCCTCCCCTTTTTGATTGCCAAACCAGTTCATAAAAAAGCCGTTGTCAAGATGCGAACTGAATATAATACCAAGCATCAGGATGATCGTTAAAACGGCCCATGCCCTGCTGGCAAAACCAACAATGAACGATAGTGACCCTACAAATTCAATAATAATGACCAGAAAGGCTATCAGCCACGATAAATGCACCGTGCCCGTAAGGAAATCCATTTCGCCCGAAAAACCAAATCCCCCAAACATACCCAGCATTTTTTGGGCGCCGTGTGGAAACAAGATCAATCCTGTTGTAAGCCGGATAATAACACCTGTCCAATCGTTGTTTGTCCTGAACATTAATTGCATCATATTTTAATCATTTGATGCAACAAAACAACAAAAGGGGCCAACGAAAAAAATTAAACTACTTTAATGATTACTTCAAAGCAAACTTTTTGCGAAGCATACTTAAGAATACGGGGGTAATACCCAAATAGGCAGCTATTTGCTTCTGTGGTATACGCAGTTCCAATTGCGGGTATTTATGTATGAATTCAAGATAACGCTGTTCTGCGGTGAACGACAGATTTTGATTTATACGGTTTTGCTGGGTTATAAAGGCATTTTGAAAAAGGACGCGGAAAAACCGTTCAAATTTGGGGACCTTCTCATACAACTCATCAAGATGGGGTTTACTGATCTGCAATAGCTCCGTTTCTTCCAAAGCATCGATAAAGTAACTGGCTGGTGACTGGCTCAGAAAGCTGTACAGGTCGCCCACCCACCAGTCTTCTATACCAAACATAACAATATGTTCAACGCCATTCTCGTCAATTGAATAGGTTCGCAAACAGCCCCGGATTATAAAGCTCTCCGTTTTGCATATATCGCCCTGCCGAAGCAGGAAACCCTTTCTCGGAATAGTTTTTTGTTTCAGCATTGAAATAAACAACTCAGCTTCATTTTTATCGAGCTGAATGTACCGGGAAACATGCTGGAGAATTAAGTCGATGTTCATGGATGTGGATCGAATATAAATAAAAAACGAACGCCCCCCACCAACCTCCCCCCAATGGGGGGAGGCAAGGAGGGGGCGGCCGTATTCATGGCTATATTGTATCCGTTAGTTGGCCGTGGCCGGACTAATTATTTCAGTCACTTCACTGATTGAGTTGGCCGGGAAACCGCCTTTCTTTGCATGCTCTTTAATGATCTCAACATTTTCAGCCCTGTAGACACAATACATTTTGTTGCCAGTAACATAACTATGTATCCATTCAATTTTTGGCCCCAGTTCTTTCAACACGTTGCAGGAAGTTTGCGAAGCGCCTTTTAATTGCTCCGGGGTAAATTGACCCAAACCCGGGATCTCCCGCTCGATAACATACATTTTCATGTTCGATTGATTTTTAGTTTTTGATTTGTCGGAAAGAGTCGCCCTCTGCGCCATACCGGCAATGCCAATCATTAACAGCATGGCAAACAGTAATGAGATCTTTTTCATGGTTGTTTGATTTTTGTTTTTTGTATAACCAAAGCTACGCTCAACAACCACGAAAGCTGTATAACAAATCGTTCAATGAATATCAATCCTGAATCAAAATAAAAGTGGTGTAAGAAGGGCTGTAACAATTCATTCAAAACATAGAACAAATCAATCAATGCAGCAGCTCAAGATAATCCATAGGCAACAGCCCATAGTTCTTTTTAAAACATTTGGTGAAGTAGGATGGGCTGGTAAACCCGGCATCGAAAGTTATTTGCGAAATACTGTATCGTTGTTGGTTCAACAATTCTTTCGCTTTTTCCAACCGGTATTCTTTTAAAAAGATATTGGGCGACATGCCTGTAAGCTCAACTGTTTTCCGGTATAGTTGTGACTGGCTCATGGCCATTGCCTGGCAAAATTCGCTGATGGTAAAGTCGGGGTTCTGCCAGTGTTCTTCCAGCTTGCTGAATAATAATTCAAGCAAAATTTCATCGGGGGGCGCCAGGCAAATGATATTATTTGCCGGTTTTTGAAAATGGTCTTTGGCAGCCAGTTCTTTAACAGCCGATGATATGGCTATACGGGTTGCGCAGGAAATGAAACACAAATGCCGGGCAAACTGTATGGTATCGCCAAACAGGCTGCTTCCGGTTGAAACAGGTTCCCCGGCATTGATGCCGATCTTCACCCCGGCTGTCTGCATAGCTGGTTGTGCAGCCGCCTCCTGTATTGATAAAGCGCAGGAAACTGCTTTGGACGCCGCTGTAAAGGAAGCAATAAAACCTGTTCCGGGGTGTTCTACTTCCCTACCATCGAATACAGCCAGGTTCTGCCTTATTACATTCGTACAGCCGTTCAATAATTCGTTTGCTTTTTCAGCACCCAGCTGGTGCCGCAATAATGCCGGGTCGGTGGTAGTAATAAAAAGAATGATCCGATAAGAAGGATCATTGAAGATCTTCAATCCATTTTCTGTGGCAGGTGCATTTACCGGGTCATGTAACCTGCCCAAAAAAGACTCAACCAGTTCGGGGTTTACTTCAATGACTTTATGTGGTACAAGCCCGTGTGAATGTTGGTGCAGGGCCGCTACAGATTCTTTATCCGGCGCTTCGATCAGGCAAAATACATTATTCCTTTCCTCATCTATCCAATAGGTCATGCATTTGCATTGATGCTCTTCCTGCAAAAGAATATCTTTTTGGTGTGCTTCGGCAACATCCTTTGCCTTAATGCCCGGAATAATATGAATATCCATGTAAAGCGCCATAAGGCTGCATGTAGCATGCTTAAATTCCTGTTACGGTCTAAATTAGAATTAAGATTCCTTATACCAACAAATATTTTCTCTCAAATGGACCAATACCACTAAAGTTGTATGCATATAGCTACACGCAAATTGTGGATATCAGGTCAGATAAATATGAAATAAAAGACCCCTAAAAGCGTTGGTGATATGCAAATGTATGATATATAAGTATTATACATTTTTGCAATAAACACCTTAAAGCCCAATATTCTATGATCCGCAGACTGCTGCTGACTTTAGGCACATGCCTACCGATCTTGCAAGCTATGGCACAAGACGGCCTTTGGACTTCCGTTTCTAAAAATACCATACAGCCTTATGTTAATGGCCGTTCAACAGCTGCACCGCTGCCCACTAATTATGAGCTGGTGAAGTTGAACCGCAACCAGTTGCAACTGTTGCAAAAACGGGCTCCCCTGGTAAAGCTGGGCGAACGTTCATCAGTATCGCCGGTGCGCCTTAACCTTCCTTTGCCTGCTAAGGGGCAAACTTTGGCCAGTGCTTTTACCGAGTCGCCCATTTTATCAAATGAACTCAGCAAACAACTGACCGGTTTCAAAACCTACGAATTAAAAGACCCGGGCACCAATGCCCTGCAGGGCCGGTTAACCATTACTTCGCAAGGTGTTACCGGTTTAATATTTACCGACAAAGGCAGCGCTTACATTTACCCGGTAAGCCCTGATTACCCCGATGTGCATATGGTGTATTATGTTAAGGACTTACCTGTTACGCAGCCTATACTGTGTTCAGCCAAAGAAGTGGTAGAAGGTAAGAATGGCGCCGGCGCCCGCGTAGCAACCGTGCTGGCAAGTGATTGCCAGCTGCGTAATTACCGGCTGGCGGTTGCTGCAACCGGCGAATACACCGCCTGGGCCGGTGGATCGCAAACCCAGGCCCTGATATATATAGGTACGCTGATAAACGACGTAACGGCCATCTACGAACGCGATGCGGGCATTACATTTACCCTGGTAAGCAATAACAGCATCATTTTTACCAATGCAGCTACCGATCCTTATGACACCCATATAACAAACTTTCCCGATGGTACTACATTAAATAATAACACCAGCACGCTTAACGCTGCTTTGGGCAGCGGCAATTACGATGAGGGGATTGTATTAAGTAAGGACTGGAATGGTGGCCTGGCATACTTAAGTGCCGTTTGTAATAATGGGTTAAAGGGAGGTGGCGCAGCCGGACTTACATTCGGTACAGGCAGCAACCCTGCTGCAGGCCCTCAGGGCTCCATTTTTACCGGTACAGTGGCCCATGAAATGGCGCACCAGTTCAGCGCTCAACACACGATGGCTTCCGGACATGCCTCCTGCGGCAACGGCAATGTGAACCCTCCTACAGGTTATGAACCTGGAGGCGGTTCCACCATCATGGCTTATGCAGGCTCCTGCGGATCGCCCGATGCTTACCAGAATAATTCTGACCTGTATTTCCATGGCTATAGCATTTTGCAGATCGCTAACTATTCCGTTAATTCGGCCACCTGCAGACCGGCTACGCCAATGAGCAATGCAGCGCCTGCCGTATCGGTACCTGCAGGAACTTATACCATACCCGTTTCCACACCATTTATGCTTACGGCAACCGGCACAGATGCTAATAACCCTACACTTTATTATTGCTGGGAGCAGTTGGATGCTGGAACCGATCCCAGTGGCACCTCTGGCACACCGGTAGCCAGTTCTACCAACGGTCCGCTCTTCCGTTCCTTTCCGCCCACTACGGCCAATACCCGGGTATTTCCACGAATGGCAGACCTGGTGAGTGGGGCTGCCACGCCTTTTGAAGTACTGCCAAGCGTAACCCGCCCGCTGAACTTTATGGTAATGGTTCGGGATGAAGCAACCGGTGGCGGTTGTACCGCCCAAACTTCTGTAACAGTGAACACCGATGCTTCAGCAGGACCTTTTACAGTTACCTCACAAAGCAGCGCTACCAGCTGGGCAGCCAATGGCAGCAATACAGCAACTGTTACCTGGAACGTGGCCGGCAGTAATGCAGCGCCAGTTAACTGTTCAAATGTAGATATCATACTTTCCAAAGATGGCGGTGTTACTTATATCGATACCCTGGTAAAAAATACAGCCAACGATGGGACGGAAACCTTTACCATTCCTAATTTACCTACATCGATAGGCCGCATAATGGTAAAAGCCCGTGGTAATATCTTTTTTAATATCAACTCAGCTTTTATTACTATCACCAGCAGTTGCTCGGCCAATGGTACAAGCTTTACACCAGGTACGGCTGTAACGGGCGCCGCGGGCAATTCAACGCTCGATCTGAGCCTGTCGCCTGTTTATGGTTCAGCTGTTACCATTAGCGGCTCACTGGATAACACAGATCCTTCCACCGATCTGACCTTTTTGAACACATCTACCAATACGTGTGTTGATGCCTCGAACTTATTTCAGTACGATACTTACCGTTTTACACCAAGCGTTACCGGTTCTTATACTTTTTTCCGCTCCGCAGGCAATGGCAATTTAGTCTTTAACCTGTATTCAGACGCTTTTGTACCTGGTGCCCCCTGTACAAATTTTATAAATTCAAGTGGCCGTTGGCCCGGCTCTGGTGGTGTTTCAAATGGAAACCCCTATGCAGTTACATTAACCGCCGGGCTGTATTATACAGTGGCGGTTGGTACTTTTGCAAGCGGTACCCCTGGCCTGCCATCTCCTTATACTATTGGTGTTACACCTCCTGCAGGTGGGGGATTGTTCACCAACACACCCAGCCCCGGCGCCGGCTTCAACTATACCTATGTGATCGTTGACAATGCCACGGGGCTTATCAAAGCATTCGATGCCAGTTCTAATTTGAGCAATGCCTCCAACTACCCGGTAGGTACCAGCTATACTTTATATGGGCTCTCGTATTCCAATGCCGTTTCTGTGGCAACACTCAACACTTATGTAGGCACCTCCTTCTCATCATTCAAAAATGTATTATTGTTTAATCCATCTGCCTTGTGTGGTAGCGCAAGCGCCAACAATATGCTGGTAACCGTTACCGCAGTTTTGTCAAAGACCGCACAAATGCTGCCATTGACGGCTACTAAAGTTGGCAATACGGTTAACCTGAAATGGGCGGCTACTTCATCAGAGAAAACCAGCTACTTTGAGATCTGGCGCTCTGCTGATGGCACTACGTTTAATGAACTGATCGGTACTGTGCCTGCTCAAAACAGCACCAGTTCACGCATTGATTATGAGCTGAACGATAACTCCCCACTGGCAGCCTGGAACTATTACCGGGTAAAACAATTTGATGTGGATGACAATGAAACGCTGGGTAATATTGCCCGCGTTAACATGCAGGAAAAAGCAACGCCGTCAACCCTGACAGTGTACCCCAATCCTGTAACAACATCATCACTTATCCTGGCATACAATGCTACCAGTGTAGAAACAGTAGGCGTTCGGGTTCTAAATGGCAAGGGCAGCCTTGTTTACCAGTCTGTGTTTACAGCGCAAAACGGCGCCAACCAGTATAAAATACCTGCAGGCGCCCTGCCCAAAGGCGTTTATATAGTGCAGTTGGTTAGTAATTCAGGAAGTTACATATCACGCTTTGTAAAAGAATAATAACAACGCAATAAAATATAGAAAGCCCTCCCGACGCATCGGGGGGGCTTTCTGTTTTAAATTATTTATATTTACTTTATAGTTAACAAACCCCTATACGTGAACATACCTTTATTTGAACGATTACACCAGGAGGGCCTGATTGCAGATCCATCTCTTCAAAAAGTAAAACAAAGAGCAGGTTCCAGACTTTTTTCAGTACACTGGGAACTGAAAACGATCCTGTACCTTGGCATCCTCCTGCTTACCGGCGGATTAGGGATCCTGATCTATAAAAACATCGACACCATCGGCCACCAGGTTATACTGGCAGTAATAGGATTGATCTGCATAAGCAGTTTCGTTTATTGTGAACGTAAAAAGCTTCCCTTTGCTACTACGAGGGTACCGGCGCCCAATTCCTTTTTTGATTATATTCTTTTATTGGGCTGTTTAACCCTGATCACTTTTATCACCTATCTGCAGGTGCAATACACCGTTTTTGGCACTGCGTACGGGCTGGCTACCTTTATCCCGATGGTCATATTGTTCTTTTGCGCTTATTACTTCGATCATTTAGGTATACTAAGCATGGCCATCACCAACCTCGCTGCCTGGATGGGCATCGCTATCACTCCATTGAATATATTAAAGGCAAACGATTTTGCCAATGCGGAGATCATATTTGCCGGGTTACTATTAGGCGTAGCGCTTACAGCAATAGCCTGGGCCAGTGAACGGCGGAATATAAAAGCGCATTTTGAATTTACATATGTCAACTTCGGAATAAACATCCTGTTCATCGCCTGCCTGGCGGGCATGTTCCACTTCGATAGCTTTTATCCGCTTTGGCTCTTGCCACTGGCAGGGGCCGTATTTTATTTCTATAAAAAAGCGCTTTCCACCCGTCTCTTTTATTTTGTTCTGTTGATTACCCTTTACGGGTACATTGGCCTCAGTTATGTGCTCATAAGGTTCCTGCTATGGGCCACGCATGAATTAGACGGTATATTCCTTATATTAATGTATTTTATTGGTTCGGCCACCGGAATAATTGTATTCCTTTCCCGGATGAACAAAAAAATGAAGTAGTATGATCGCATATAACCGTACATCGCTCGATAATTTATTGATCAAGGAAGAAGCCGCCGATGCTTTCCATCAACAGCTCATTTCAATAGAAGAGTACAATGCCATAGAAAAAGCATACCCGGTTGACCTGTACTCGCCCAATATATTTATCCGCATAGGGTTGTTTCTGTTAACGACAGTAATTGTGTCTATGGGTTATGCCTTCTTTTTGTTGCTGGAAATTGCCGGTTCAGAAAAAGGCATTGGCATTATGACCTTTGTGTATTCATTATTACTGTATGGGGCGTTGGAATTTATGATCCGCAATAAAAAAAGTTACCGGTCGGGTATAGATGATGCTTTATTATGGTTGTGCATAGGAGGTATAGTTGGCGCCGCCAACTTAATCTTCTCTTCGGTATCTGTTGCAGGCCATGCGGTACTGATCTTTATCCCTGCTTTTTATTTCCTGTTGCGGTTCGGGAATGCGATCATGGGTGCGCTTGCTTTTATGGCGTTGCTTGTCATCGTATTTTATGGGGTAACGCCGCTGGGTAACATAGCCAAAACTATTATGCCTTTTTTGTTGATGGCCCTCTCCTTTATTGTTTACCGGCTGGTAAAAAATTACAGTAACAACTATCGGTTAAGATATTATCAGCATTGCTGTACCCTTATAAAGATATTAGCATTGCTCATACTGTATGCAGCCGGAAATTATTTTGTAGTAAGGGAGGTAAGCAATAGCCTGTTTGATCTGCAGTTGAAAGAAGGAGAATCTGTTCCATACGGCTGGGTTTTCTGGTTCCCGACCGTTCTTCTCCCCGCTATCTATATTTTCCGGGGTATTCAAAAAAAGGATGTTATTTTATTACGCGCCGGGTTAATATTGGTTGCGGCGATCATATTTACTTTCCGTTATTATTATCACCTTGCTCCATTGGAAATAGCCATGAGCATTGGCGGTACTATAATGATCGTTATAGCTTACTTCATTACCAAATACCTTACGCCACCCAAACATGGATTTACACATGCCGAACCGAATGATCCCGCATTAGCCGGATTGCTTCAGGTAGAATCGTTAATAGTGGCGCAAACCTTCCATCAAACACCCACCCATGGAACTGGTAAACATTTTGATTTTGGCGGTGGCAGTGGCGGCGGAGCGGGCGCTACAGATAGTTTCTAATATGAATTATTGATATGAAAAAAGGCCCCGATGGTCGTCGGGGCCTTTTTTATTGTGGAGTCCGCCGGCAGGTTGCCGAACGGATTATCTAGCCTAGAATTTTTGAAATAAGATCTGAATGCAAACTAATTTTCAGAAAAGCAGCCAATCCCAAAACGATGCCAGCTATGCTTACAATACTTGAGAAATAAAGCAGCCACTTTTTTTGTGTTAAAGCAGTAATTCCAAACATAGCAATTGATATGGTTAACAATGCATCAGTCATGTCAAATTGGTCATCAAAAAGGTTAATGTCATCATATTCCTTTTGAAAGCCCTCCGCCTGTGCTTTTATTTCAGCCTTTTCTTTTTCATATTTGTCTATTTGTTCTGAATACTTCTTGATCAATGTTTCGTTACCGGCGGGGTTTTGTACTTTAATCATCTCCAGCGTATTTTCTGCAATAGCTTGTTTGGTACTCTTTGCCTGAAAATATGACCATGCATCAATACTGTGTGCCTGGGCCTGCGACATTGCCTGAACCACATTTCCATCTTTCACATTGCACAGAGCCATAAAAGTTGCAGTTATTGCTACAAAAAGCGCCACTCTTGAATTGATCTTACTTTTATTCGCCTGCTCAACAGGCTCCTGAATTGTTTCTGATATATCGCTCATGTTGAATGTTTATTTGCCAGAGAATGCTTTTATTCATGCCTGGTGCGGCTTATACTAAAAATAAAAAACGGAAGTAAAACTTATCTTTCACTTCCGCTCTATTCTGTGGACTGCACTGGACTCGAACCAGTGACCCCTACTCTGTCAAAGTAATGCTCTAAACCAACTGAGCTAGCAGTCCGGGAAGGCCGAAGGTAAAACAGTCAACCGCCTTCCCCAAATTTATTACCTTTAGAAAGCACTTTACTCATTCAAGCCATTTTATGAACCAGGAAATAATCAACCTTTTCGACGAATATACCCATGTCCCACTTTCGCGCGATGAATTCATTCGCCGGCTTACCAAATTCACCGGCAGCCTGGCTGCAGCGATGACTGTATTGCCCATGCTGGAAGTAAATTATGCCCATGCGCAAACGGTGCCGCCGCAGGATGACCGCATTGCTACGGAACATATTACTTACCCAGGGGATGATTGTACCATGAAGGGCTATGTGGCCAAACCAAAAGAAAAAGGGAAGTATGGCGCGGTAGTAGTGATTCACGAAAACCGGGGACTGAACCCGCATATTGAAGATATTACCCGCCGCGTGGCATTGGCCGGTTACCTGGCCCTGGCTCCTGATGCGTTATCGCCTGTTGGCGGTACACCCACCAATGAAGATGAAGCACGCGACAAGATCGGTAAACTGGATGCACAAAAAAATCTCAACAACTATATTAAGGCTTTTGATTATCTGAAAACAAGGGAAGATTGCAATGGTAAAACCGGTTGTGTTGGTTTTTGCTGGGGCGGCGGTATGGCCAACCAGTTAGCCGTTCATGTGCCTGACCTGAAAGCAGCTGTTGCTTACTATGGCCGTCAGCCCGATGCGGCAGATGTGCCTAAAATAAAAGCTGCCGTGCAATTACATTATGGCGCTCTGGATGAACGCATCAATGCCGGTATACCCGCTTATGAAGAAGCGCTGAAAAAAGCAGGCACCCAATATGAACTGTACATCTACGAAGGCGCCAATCATGCTTTCAATAACGATACAGCCCCTACCCGTTATAATGCAGCTGCTGCTAAATTAGCGTGGGAGCGTACACTGAAGCTCTTTGGTGAAACACTTAGATAAATTAGATGACCCGTTAATATAGGTAAACGAAGTAAGAGGTAAGAAGTAAGAAAACACGAAATACGCGAACTTCTTACCTCCTACTTCTTACTTCGGCATATTAAATCTACAATTCCTTTCTCCTTTCCATTTCCTTCTTAATTAACCCCAACTCCCGTCCCGTTTGCCCCGATACCGATGAATTCTCCTGCGCCCGGCGCATGAGGTATGGGATCACATCTTTAATGGGACCAAAGGGCAAATACTTGCTTACACGGAAAGAACTTTTTGCCAGGTTGAAAGTAATATTATCGCTCATCCCATACAGTTGCGAAAAATGCACGTGTGGATGATTGTGCGGGATTCCTTTTTTATCGAGCAGCTCGGTCGTATATAAATTGCTGAATTCATTGTGCGAAGCAACGATCAGCGCAATATGTTCCAGGTAATCAACACAAAACTCAAGCGCTGCATTATAGTCGCGGTCGGTAGCCTTTTTATTGGGTTGAATGGGCGATGCATAGTTCATGGCGGCAGCCCGCTTGCGTTCTTTTTCCATATACGCGCCGCGTACCAGTTTAGCACCCAGGATAAAACCTTTTTGTTGCGCCGAAGCAAAACTGTCTTTCAGGAATTGCAGGCGGTCATGCCGGTATAATTGAATGGTATTGTAGATCACCGTTCTCTTCCGGTTGAATTTCTCCATCATCTGCATCGTGAGGGCGTCCACGGGGTCCTGTATCCAGCTTTCTTCCGCATCTATCAATACACCTATTCCTTTGGCAGCAGCCGCGTCACAAATGCGAATGATGCGTTGTTCAACGCGTAGCCATTCTGCTTTTTCGGCGGCGGTCAATACTTCGGTATGCACTTTTCCTTCGAACCCGCTTTTGGTGGCCGCGGCTGCATCCAGTTTCTCCAACAGGGCAAACCTTGCCAGCCCGGTTATCTTTACACTCATTAAGGGAATATTGGGCTGCGTGGCGGCATACTCGATCACCTTGATGAACTCGTTGGTGCCATGATCGAAATTCTCCTCCCCTTCCATCCCTTCTACCCCATAATCCAGGATCACCTGCACATTGAATTGTTTCATTTTGGCGGCCACACGGGCGGTTTCCTCAAGGGTTTCGCCTCCTACAAACTGCTCAAAAATGGTATTGCGGATCAGATTTTTGATGGGAAGTCCGGCCTTAATGGCCCAGGGAGTCAACCTGGTGCCCATTTTTACCAGTGCCTGGTACCCCATGCTCGAAAATAGGAAGTGGGCTTTTTTTAACTCCTTGTCTGATTTATAAGCGAATGCGTTTTCAGTATTATCAAAAGATACAGCTACGGCGGTTTTTGACATAGAACTAACGAATGTTAGGCGCGAAGATAATTCTTTAGCGATAAATTTCTGCTGTTTAGGCTCATAGTTGCCCATTTTTTAACACCCCCTAATAGTTACCGGTTACCGGTTGCCAGTTACCAGGTAATACGGAAATACAGCCATTACTTGGACTGTTCGAACTGGAGACGTTTGCCGTTTCACGTTTCACGTTTCACGACTGTCTATTGCCGGTTTTTGCCGATATTCCAGTACCTTAAACCTTGTATCTTGTGTCTCATATGACCATCCTCCACACCGATATCTACAAGTTCAGCATCCCCATGCACCCTTTTACCATTGCCACCGGCACCATGCACTATGCCCAGAATATTTTCATCAGGATGCATACAGATGCCGGCATATATGGCGTGGGCGAATGCTCGGCTTTCCCCATGATCGTGGGCGAAACCCAGGCTACCTGTTTTGAAATGGCGAAAGATTTTGCCGCCCTTTGGAAAAACAAGGATGCTGCGGCTATTGAAGAACGGTTACAGGAGTTACATAGTTTCACTGCCTTCAACGCCACCGTTAAAAGTGCGTTCGATATGGCGCTGTATGATCTGGCCGCAAAAGCAGCGGGAAAACCTTTGTATCAGTTTTTAGGCGCAACCGGCAAAAAGGAACTGGAAACCGATCTCACCATTGGTATCGATACCCCTGAACAAATGGCTGCCAAAGCCATTGATTTTGTAAAACGGGGCGTACGCATCATTAAAATAAAACTGGGGAAGAACGCCAAAGAAGATGTGGAGCGGGTACGCAAGATCCGGGCAGCGGTAGGCCCGGCCATTGGCTTGCGCATCGATGCCAACCAGGGCTGGAACTACGAGGAGGCGCTTTTTGCATTGACCAACATGGGGGCTTTTAACGTTCAGTTTTGCGAGCAACCCATGCGGTATTGGGACGATGATAAGTTACCGGCGCTGGTTAAACAATCTCCTATAAAACTCATGGCCGACGAAAGCATGTTTGACCACCATGATGCTAAACGCATTATTGCGGCCAATGCCTGCGACTATGTAAACATCAAGTTTGCGAAATCGGGTGGCATATGGGAAGCGCAAAAAATACATGCAGTATGCAAAGAACATAACATTCCCTGTATGATGGGTGGCATGCTGGAAAGCCGCGTGGCGCTGACGGCTTTTGCGCATTTTGCGCTGGCCCACGATAATGTCGTTTTTTACGATATGGATACCTGCATGCTGGGGCATAAAACCGATCCCGTTACCGGTGGCGTACAATACAAAGGCTTTTTGCTGGAAGTGCCCGAAATACCCGGCATTGGCGCTGATGCCGACGAAGCATTTTTACAAACCCTTGAAAAAGTGACTGTTTAGAAATTCCAGACTTTTCGGCCTATACTCGTTTTCTGAGTTTCTACCTATTATCTTTGCGCAAAAAACTACATGGACCAGTTTACTAAAACGGCCAAAGAGTCACAGGTCACGATGACTGAATTGGTGTTGCCAAACGATACCAATATGTTTGGCAATTTAATGGGTGGACGTTTAATGTACTGGATGGATATTGCAGCTGCCCTGGCAGCTATGAAGCATTGCGGCACACCGGTGGTAACAGCTTCCGTTGATAATATCAGCTTCGAGAATCCCATAAAACTGGGCAACGCGGTACATATTCAGGCCAGGGTTTCCCGGGCTTTTAATACGTCTATGGAGATCTTTATGAGTGTTTGGGGAGAAGATGCCCTGCATCAGTATAAATATAAAAGCAATGAGGCCTATTTTACTTTTGTTGCACTGGACCCCAATGGCAAACCTCGCAAGGTGCCTAACCTGGTCCCTGAATCAGAGGATGAAGTAAAGTTGTTCGATGGTGCTTTGCGCAGACGACAGGTTCGCCTGATACTGGGTGGAAAAATGAAACCCGATGACGCTACAGAGTTAAAAGCTTTATTCAAACTATAAATATGATCCCGCTTCTCAGGCGGGATTTGTTTTATCATTAGCTGCCTTTCGGTGGTGTGCGCCCTTCAACATAAACGATCTGCTTTGCTCAATGGCATCCATCACCTGCGCCAGTATCACCTCTGTTGGCGCTTCATAATCAATTGGCAGCGGTTCCTTAAAAGTTACGGTAAGTAATGTGCCTTTCTTTTTAAACTTCAATCCCTTTTTATTAAAAGCGCGCCAGAAACCGTTGATCACTACCGGAACAACAACAGGCTTACACAGTTTTATGATGTGCGCCGTGCCTTTTCTTCCCGGCGCAAAAGGCGTGGTGGTTCCCTGCGGAAAAGTGATCACCCAATTGCTTTCAAGCGCCCGGGTTATTTTACGGGTGTCTGAAGGATCAAGCCCTTTGCGCACTTCATTACCGGCCGAACGCCAGGTTCTTTTAACCGTTAATGCGCCGCCGAGGGTAAATAACCGGCTGATAAAACTGCCGCGCATGGTTTCTTCGGCAGCCACATAGTATACATTGGTGAAGGGGTTCAATAAATAATACGGTACGCCCAGTTTATTTTTTTTGCGCCATTTCACGGCACAAAATATATGCAGAAAGGTAATAACGTCGGCAAAGTAGGTTTGGTGATTGCTTACAAAAAGCACGTTCTTCCGGGGCAGTTTGGCAATATGCTCGGTGCCCCTGATCTGTAGTTTATTAAATATAACCAGGCCCGGCCAGGTTATAATGCCTACGATGGGGTATAATATTTTTCGAACCAGTTTAAAATGTCTTAACCTTTCACTAAACGAGCTCATTCATCAGTATTTTGAAAGTCAATTGACACCGAAATTAAGGAAATGTTAATAAACTGCTATCTCTCATTTACTGCGCTTACCTGTTTATGTAATTTATAAGTTTCCCCAATCATACAGGTATTAAATAATTACCATGAACAGATTTATCACCATTGTTGTTTTGTGCTTTCTTACTACAGGCATCTTTGCCCAGGCTCCTAACCCATTCCCCAAAACCATCAATGTAACCGGTAGTGCCGAACTGGAAATTATTCCTGATGAAATTTATGTAGTGGTCACCCTGAAAGAATATGAAAAGAAGGGAAGCGGCAAAATAGAGCTCGAGAAAGTAAAGAATGATTTTCTAAGCACCTGCCACAATGCCGGTATGCCCGATTCTGTTATCTCCATTGCATCGTATGAAGGTTCAAGTCCCAGAAGCTGGTGGAACAAAAAAGCAAAAGATGAATTGTATGCAACCATTGCTTACCAGCTAAAATTTACCAGCAGTAAAAAAATTGATGAATTGGTACGCCAGCTCGACGATAACGCCACTCAGAATTTTGAAGTGGTGCGCGTATCGCATAGTAAAATTCAGGAGTACCGCAAGCAGGTGAAGATCCAGGCAATAAAAGCCGCTAAAGCAAAAGCAGAATACCTTGCTGAAGCGGTTGGAGAACAATTAAGCGTAGCGGTGACCATTACCGAAAACCAGAATGATGCGCCTGTAGTGCCGCTTTATAACACGAACCAGTTGGCATGGGCCAACAAAGCCTCTGTTAATGGAGATTGGAACGAAAAAGGAGGAGGAGTCGATTTCAAAAAGATCAGTCTCAGAATGGAAATGAATGTAGTGTTTGCTTTAAAATAGTCAGCCATAAACCTTATCCTTCTTTCTTATCTTTGCGGGCATGAAATTTTCCGCAGCAATATTTGACATGGATGGCCTGCTTATCGATTCTGAACCCTTGTGGCAACAGGCAGGCGCTGAAACCTTACAGGAATTTGGTGTAACGCTAACCGACGAGCAATATAACCTTACCACCGGTTTGCGTACGCCCGAATGGATCGACTACTGGTTCACTCATTTCGCCATAAATAAAGAACGGGCAAAAGAAGCTGCCAAAACCATTGAACAGGCCGCGCTCGACAAAATAAAAGCGCATGGTGAGGCCATGGAAGGTGTGCCATACATCATGGAGTTTTTTAAAACCAATGGTTTCCTTATCGGACTGGCCTCCTCCTCACCCATGCGGTTGATTGAAGCGGTAATTGAAAAACTGAATATTCAGCCCTATTTGAACGCCGTTACTTCTGCCGAACATCTCCCCTATGGCAAACCACACCCCCAGGTATTTTTGAATTGCGCCGAATTACTGAAGGTTCCACCCACCACCTGTATTTGTTTTGAAGATTCATTCAATGGCATGATCGCCGCCAAAGCAGCCCGCATGAAATGTATGGTAATACCCGCCCCACACGTACATCACGAAGGCCGCTGGAATGCTGCGGATCGGAAACTTTCTTCGTTATTAAAATTTAATAGGACTATATTAGAGACGCTGTAATCGTGAATGGCATTAAAGGCAGAGGGCAGAAGGCAAAGGGCAAAGATGAAAACCATCCAGGCTAAGCCCAGAGCAATTGACAAAACTTTGAACTTAAAACTTTCAACATTGATCCCAAAAACTCAATAACCTACAAACCTAATAACCTCTACTTAGACCCCCAAAGCATAACATTAAACTAAAACCCTTTATCAACCATATCAACTCCATCAACCCTATCAACCTACTTCTTTATTTCTCCTAACTTTTTTCTACCTGGTTAACTGGTCAACTAATTAACTGATCAACTACACACAAAACTCAAACGGGACGCCCCGGTAGCGACCGGAACACCCCGCTGAATGTTACTACCCAAATGAACCTGTATGTATGAAGTTGAGTACAGGAAGACTGAACCGAATACATCGGTAACAGACATCATTGTACGTAAAGTATTACTGATCTTGATTAATGGTGGAAACAAACAGCGGCATTAAGCACTGCTATGAAGCGCGTAAATAACAGGAAAATACTAACGAATTATAAAGAAGGGATTGGCTTCTTCATATGGCACGAATTTACTGGGTGAACTACGCTTGCTGATTTATCCCTACGATGGGATCTGGTTGTATATGAATCGGATAAGTGGGAAGTTGCTCGCTAATTACTAGGTGGTCTGAACTAAGATTGTATCCGTTTTAGTTCCTGATATAAAGATATAACACTGATTTTTCTTATGCAAGCTTGTATACGTTTTTGTTATAAACTAATGATGCCAGTCAATCAGGCAGTAATGGGCCATGTAATGATAATGTGCTAGTTATACAGGCTATCTCGGTTTTGCATGAACGCTTCTTAAATACATAAAAAAAGAGTCCTCCCGGTTAAACCGGGAGGACTCCTTATATCATTCAGGAACTGCTTTCAGCAAATGCTGCGTTAAACGTTGTGCATTATGCGTTCAGCGTAACAAAGGTTACTCTTTTGTTTCAGGAGTACCGCCTTGTTGTTCTTCCTGCTTTAATTTTTCTTTGATCTCAGCCAGTGCACCCAGGTCGCCTAAAGTAGCTTTTTCTACTTTACCCTGAATGGCCTTCACTGATTTCTTGGTTTTGTCAGCTTCAGCACGGGCTTCTTTCTGAGCAGCTTGTTTTTCTTCCTGCTTGGATTGTTCCCAGATACGGGTATGCGAAACTACGATGCGTTTTTCATTGCGATCGAATTCGATAACCATGAACTGAGTTGTTTCGTCAGCGCCGATTGCTTTGCCATCTTCACGCATAAGGTGACGGTTAGGTGCAAATCCTTCCAAACCGTACGGTAATTGAACGATACCACCTTTGTCATCTCTGCGGATAACTGTTCCCTCATGTACAGAGCCAACTGCGAATGTGCCCTGTAATGCATTCCAGGGATCTTCTTCCAGTTGTTTGTGTCCGAGTTGCAGTTTGCGATTGTCTTTATCAATTCCGAGGATCACTACGTCGATGTTCTCACCAACTTTAGTGTACTCAGAAGGATGATTAAAGCGTTTCAGCCAGCTCAGATCGCTGATGTGGATCATACCACCGATACCAGGAGCCAGTTCAACGAACACACCATAAGGAGTGATGTTTTTCACCAAACCTGTATGACGGCTGCTTTCCGGGAATTTGGTTTCGATAGTGCTCCATGGATCTTCGCTCATTTGCTTGATAGACAAGCTCATTTTGCGATTATCTTTATCGAGCGTTACGATCTTAGCTTCGTACTCATCACCCAGTTTGAAGAATTCTTTCGCATTGATCGGTGTGTTAGCCCAGGTAATTTCACTTACGTGTACCAGACCTTCAACACCTGGCATGATCTCCAGGAATGCGCCGTAATCTTCAATATTCACCACTTTACCTTTCACTACAGAACCTTCGTGAATGTTTTCTGGCAGAATATCCCAAGGATGTGGAGTCAGTTGTTTCAGACCCAAGCTGATGCGTTTTTTCTCATCATCGAAGTCTAATACAACCACTTTCAGTTTCTGATCCAGTTTCAGCACTTCGCCCGGATGGCTGATGCGGCCCCAGCTGATATCAGTGATATACAACAGACCGTCTAAGCCGCCCAGATCCATGAAGGCGCCGAAATCGGTGATATTCTTGATAGTTCCTTCCAGAACCTGACCTCTTTCGAGTTTGCTCATGATCTCAGCACGTTGTGCTTCGATATCGCTTTCGATAAGAGCTTTATGAGATACTACAGCGTTCTTAATAGCTTCGTTGATCTTCACTACTTTGAACTCCATGGTCTTACCTACAAACTGATCGTAATCAGTTACAGGTTTAACGTCGATCTGTGAACCTGGTAAGAATGTTTCCATACCAAATACATCCACGATCAGGCCGCCTTTGGTTTTTGAAGTAACAGTACCAGTGATAACTTCACCGGTTTTGTGAACTTCAACGATTTTTTCCCAGGCGCGGGTAATGCGGGCTTGCTTACGGCTGAGGTTCAGGTGACCTTCCCGGTCTTCTTTCTCAACAACCATAACTTCCACTTCGTCACCGGTTTTCAGGTTTGGCAGATCACGGAATTCGTTTAAAGAAACCAGACCATCGCTCTTGAAACCAATGTTGATCACCACATCAGTTTTAGTAAGGGCCACAACAAGACCTTTTACTAATTCACCGTCGGTAACCGCTTTGAAAGTGCCTTCGTATACAGCATCGTACTTTAATTTCTCTTCTTTGCTGTACGTAGCCACGTTACGTTTGTCAATGCTCCAGTCGAAATCGTCGTGTGCACTGTTGTCCACAACTTCAGGAGCTGCAGGTGCTTTTGGTGTCGCTGTAGCTTCAGCATCCTGACCGGCTGCAGAAGACTCCTGTGCATCAGCGTTTAATTGTTTAACAAATTGAAACATGATAAAAAACCCGATGATTTTAATTCGGGGCTGCAAAGATAATTTAAAATGCTGAATTACAGCCGGTTTATTTGTTTTTTTTCATTTAGCAATTACCTGATTTTCACAATGTTAAACAGCCCTTTCCCATGAACTTTTCCGGCCATGCAACTGTTGGTTGCCGGTTGAGGTAGTATAATTCACATAGCAAAAACGATTAGCCGACCCAACAGTATATATTGCACGAAATTGTTTGGTGAATTTGGGAAAACGTGCATAAATAAGATTGGATTTAACGAATGAAAATTATTTTTTTGTGCTCCTATTCAGACAGGCAATAATTCTATTTACTTTTATCGAAAATTATTTCAACTGACTATTTGTTATGATTACACCAGTTTTGATCACTTTAGTTGAGCGGGACCTGAATAAACTGACTGAAGAAATTTCCCAATACCCTGACGACAGCAGCCTTTGGGTAGTAAAAGAGGGTATTAAGAACAGCGGCGGCAACCTGTGTTTACATTGCACTGGCAGCCTGCAGCATTTTATTGGCGCTGTGCTGGGTGATTCGGGTTACATCCGGAACCGGGAGGCAGAATTCAATTTGAAAAATATCAGCAAACACAAGCTGTTAAATGAAATAGAAAATGCTAAAGTAGCCGTGAAGGATGCATTGGAACAAACCAGTAAAAAAGAACTGGAAAAAAATTATCCACTGCCTATTAATGGCGAAACAGTAACAACTGAGTATTTATTGTTGCACATGCTCACCCATTTGAACTACCACATCGGGCAGATCACTTATCACAGAAGATTATTGGGTTTTCCGCAGGAACAGGAACAGCCGCAGGAGCAGGCGAAATAAATTAAAGAAACCAGGAAGCGTGGAGGTCCGGGATATTTTTCCGGACTTACTTCCCTTCCAATACTGCGGCAATTGCTTTTGCAGCAATGTAGCCACTTGTCCAGGCATGTTGAAAGTTGAACCCGCCTGTAATACCATCTACGTCCAGTATTTCACCAGCGAAATATAAATGGGGTACCAGTTTGCTTTGCATGGTGTTCGCATCCACCTCCGATAACTGTATACCACCCGCAGTTACAAACTCTTCTTTAAAAGTTGTTTTCCCCTGTATATTAAACTCCTGTGCGCAACAATTTGCAATCAGTTTATTCTGTTCCTTCGCCGGCAGATCGGCCCAGCGTTTATCTTCATCGATGCCCGATTGCTGCAGAAAATATTGCCATAACCGTTGTGGAAGATCGAATGGATTGCGATTAATTATTTTCTGTGCTGCCATTTCGAACCGAAGTTGCTGCAAATGCGCTCGCAAAGTTTGCTCATTGAACTGAGGCAACCAGTTTACTGTAATTGCAAATTGCCAATTGTCCATTGCCAATTGACGTGCTCCCCAGGCCGAGAGCCGCAATATGGCCGGACCGCTCAATCCCCAATGAGTGATTAACAAAGGCCCTTTAGCCGATAAATTGCAGCCTGTGATCTTTACGGCCGCTTCCGGCACCGATACGCCCATTAACTGTGTAATGGCGTTCCCGGGCATATTAAAAGTGAACAGGGATGGAACCGGTTCTGCAATGGAATGGCCTAATTGCTGCAACCAGCTGAATTGTGACAATTTGTTATAGCCTCCGCAGGCAATGGCCACGAAATCCGCAGTTATGAACCGGGATTCTGATAATTCAAGTGTAAATTGTTCTGCTTCCTGCTTCAGGCTTTTTACATCGGCCATCATTCTGATCTCAACCCCATACTTATTTGCCTCCTTCATCAAACAATCAATAATCGATTGCGATGAATTAGTCACGGGAAACATGCGCCCGTCATCTTCCGTTTTCAGCGGCACACCTCTGTCGGCATACCACTGAATAGTATCGGTTGTAAAGAATTGATGAAATGTTTTCTTCAGAAAGTTGGCGCCCCGCGGGTAATGGCGCACCATATCACTAATGGAAAAACAGGAATGGGTGACGTTACAGCGACCACCGCCGGAAACTTTTACTTTTGAAAGTAGTTTACCTGTTTTTTCGAGCAGGAGCACATTGAGCGAAGGATGCATACGGGCAGCATTCACCGCACAAAAAAATCCAGCTGCCCCGCCTCCTATAACTACCAGTCGTTTTGTTGCTTCGCTCACTTAATCTTTAATCCTTAGTATATAAATTGGGATTGGCTTTCTCTACTTTTTCAATAATGCTGTAATCGCTCAGGATATCAGCCTTTCCCTTACGCACACATACATCATGTTCAAAGTGAACAGAAGGTTTGTGGTCAACGGTGCGAACCGTCCAGCCATCTTCTTCCGTGTACACATCTTTTTTACCCATGTTTATCATAGGCTCAATGGCCAGCACAAGCCCTTCGCGCAACACCGTACCAATTCCCTTCCGGCCATAGTTAGGCACTTGCGGATCTTCGTGCATCGATCTTCCCAGGCCATGCCCTACCAGTTCGCGTACTACGCCATAGCCGTGCTTTTTCTCGGTATGTTCCTGAATGGCATAAGCAATATCGCCAATGCGGTTGCCGGCCACTGCTTTTTCAATGCCTTTGTATAAAGATTCTTTGGTGATCTTTATCAGCTTCATCGTTTCATCACCGGGATCACCGATCGCAAACGTATAGGCATGATCGCCATAATACCCGTTTTTAAGGGTACCAATGTCAACCGAAATAATATCGCCTTCCTTCAGTTCATTCTTGTCGGGAAAACCATGCACTACCACATCGTTCACCGAGATGCAGGAGTTGAATGGATAGCCCTTATAGTTCAAAAAAGCAGGCTCTGCCTGATGGTCACGAATAAACTCGCCAATTACTTTATCCAGAGAAAGTGTAGTGATACCCGGTTTTAATAATCCGGCAATATGGGCCAGCGTTTTACTTACCAGTAAAGCGCTTTCCCGCATCAATGCAATTTCTGCTTCCGTTTTATAGTAGATCATCTCACTGATTTATATTAAAGCAAAACCTGACAACTATTACAATAAGTTGTCAGGTTTGGTTTGCTGAGAAATATTTTATTAGATAGAGGAAGCCGGGGTAACCTGCTGGCGTCCCTGAATTCTTCCACTCTTCATCAAGCCATCGTACTGACGCATCAACAACTGAGTTTCTATCTGTTGAAGGGTATCCAGAATTACACCTACCATGATCAGCAGGGAGGTACCTCCAAAGAAAGAAGAGAACGATTGTTGTACGCTCATTCTTTGAGCAAAACCTGGTAATATACCTACCAGGGCAAGCAATACCGCACCTGGGAAAGTGATCTTATCCATTACAGCACCGATATAATCGGCTGTAGGCTGACCGGGTTTTACCCCTGGGATAAATCCGTTATTACGTTTCAGGTCGTCAGCAATTTGCTTCGGATTAAAGATCAAAGCTGTATACAGGAAGGTAAAACCAATTACCATTACTGCATAAATGATCATGTACCAGAAGTTGCTATGATTACCAAACACGGCAGCCAGACCTTTTGTTGAGTCGAAATTGCTCAACAGGGTTGGCAGGAACATGATGGCCTGGGCAAAGATGATAGGCATTACACCGGCGCTGTTCACCTTTAAAGGCAGGAACTGGCGGGCGCCACCAAACTGGCGGTTACCTACAATTTGTTTAGCATATTGAACAGGCACTTTACGAACACCCTGGATCAGGATGATGAGGCCCATGATAATAGCAACCAGGATAGCAATTTCAATTACAAAGATCAACAAACCGCCACCGCCTCTGTTTGAGCGGGCGCTCCACTCTTGCCAGATTGACTGAGGGAAGCGGGCCAGGATACCCACCATGATAATCACGGAGCTGCCATTACCCAAACCTTTGTCGGTGATCTTTTCACTCAGCCACATTACAAACAGGGTGCCTGCTGTAAGAATGATAGTGGTAGAAACCCAGAAGAAGGGTTTGTACGATTCTACCATTGCCTGGGCGTTTGTTGTATTCAGGAAAGCTACGTAAGCGCTGGCTTGTAAAATGGTTACCAGCACGGTGAGGTAACGGGTGTATTGATTTATCTTCTTACGACCGCTGTCTCCTTCCTTTTGCAGTTTCTGAAAAGGTGGATACAGGATGGTCATTAACTGAATGAAGATAGAGGCAGAAATGTATGGCATGATACCCAGTGCCAGGATAGATGCCTGGTGAAAGGCGCCGCCGGCAAAGGCATCGATCAATCCAAGAATACCGCCACCTGCCTGGTTAACGGTGATTTTGTCGGGGTCAATACCGGGTAGTACAATGTGTGTTCCTAAACGGTAAATGGCTATCAGGGTAATTGTCACCAGAATTTTACTCCTCAGTTCCTCAATCCCCCAGATATTCTTAAGTGTTTGTATAAACTTTTTCACGGATTTACCAAGATTTTTAGATTTCCCTCAAAGAAAAAAGACGCATTGGTCAAATGCGTCTATGCAAGTTACACAAAATTACTTTACAATCTCCACGGAACCGCCAGCTGCTTCTACCGCTTGTTTAGCTTTTTCGCTGATTGCACTTACTTTGAAAGCGACTTTGCCCTTCAGTTCACCGTTACCTAATATTTTTATTTTATCTGTTTGACCCGCCAGACCCCACTCTCTCAGTGAATCATGAGAAATTTCTGTCAGTTCATATTTTTCTATCAAATGATCGATTTGACCCAGGTTAAACACTTTGTATTCAACACGGAATGGGTTCTTAAAGCCACGTTTTGGCAAACGACGCTGAATAGGCATCTGACCACCTTCATGGGCGTTTTTACGTTGATAACCAGCACGGCTCTGACCACCCTTGTTACCTTTTGTAGAAGTTCCACCTTTACCGGAAGCTTCACCACGACCTAAACGTTTCTCTTTGTGCGTTGCGCCTTTTGCAGGCCTTAATTCATGTAATTTCATTGTAATTGATTTTTACTTACGGGGAATCGCCCCTCGCATTTTTAAAAAAATAATAATTCGCTACAAAACGCCGCGAAAATAATGATTTACTAACATCAAAAGCAATCAAATCTGTTAGAAATGACTGCTTTTTATTAGAAATTTTGGCTAATTCAGGTTTTTAAGCCAGCTCCTCAACTGTTATCAGGTGGGTTACTTTGCGAACCATACCCAGAATTTGCGGAGTAGCTTCTACTTCTTTTGAAGCATTCGTCTTATTCAAACCTAAAGCCTGTAAAGTCAGTTTCTGGCGCTCAGGTCTGTCAATAGGACTTTTTACTAAAGTGATCTTTATTTTTTTCATGATTCAACTCAGTTATGATTTGCCGATCGCTTACGCGCACGACATTATCCGTTAAATACTTTCTTCAGGTTCAGTTTACGCTGACGGGCAACAGTAATCGGCTCACGCAATAAAGCTAATGATTTGAATGTAGCTTTTACCACGTTGTGAGGATTAGCAGAACCCAGTGATTTTGCCAGAACGTCGGTGATACCGGCGCTTTCCAGCACTGCACGCATGCTACCTCCGGCGATCACACCAGTACCATGAGCAGCTGGTTTAATCAATACTTTGGCAGCACCTTCTTTCGCCCATTGGTCATGGGGAATGGTTCCGTGCATGATAGGCACTTTAATCAGGTTCTTTTTGGCGTCTTCGATACCTTTGGTAATTGCTTCCTGTACTTCTTTTGCTTTTCCAAGTCCATGACCTACAACACCATTTCCGTTACCTACCACTACCAGGGCAGAGAAACTGAAAGCGCGACCACCTTTGGTTGTTTTTACCACGCGGTTAATAGCCACCACCTTCTCTTTCAGTTCAATATCACCGGCTTTAACCCTGTTTAAATTAACTTTTGCCATTATTTCTATTTGAAATTATCGGAATTGTAAAATGTGAACTGTCTTAAAATTCTAATCCGCCTTCACGTGCACCATCAGCAACTGCTTTTACCCGGCCATGGTACAGGTTACCACCGCGATCGAAAACGATCTTGGCAACACCCAGTTCTTTTGCTTTACGGGCAACAGCCTGGCCAACCAGTTTGCTTTTTTCAACTTTGGTTCCTTTCTGCGCACTGATATCCTTATCACGTGAAGAGGCAGCAGCCAGAGTAAACCCTTTTGTGTCATCGATCAACTGAGCATAGATGTCGCTGTTGCTGCGAAAAATAGCCAGTCTTGGTTTCTCGGCAGTACCGGCAACCTTTTTACGGATGCGGTAGCGGATCTTCTGCCTTTGTACTAATTTGGTATTCATTGCTTTTATTTTGTGTTCTCCGATACTGCCGGAGAGCTAATTTGAAAATTTGAAAATTGGTCAATGTGCTAATGAGTTGCCTCATTAGCACATTAACCCATTGATTATTTACCGGCTGCTTTACCAGCTTTACGACGAATAACTTCGCCAACGTATTTAACACCTTTTCCTTTGTAAGGCTCAGGCTTACGTAAGCTGCGTAATTTAGCGGCAACCTGTCCAATTAATTGTTTGTCGATACCTTCCAGGGTAATTTTTGGGTTCTCCCCTTTTTCCTGTTGAGTAGCTACTTTCAATTCTTTGGGAATTTCGAACAAAATATTGTGAGAGTAACCCAGCGACAAGTCGAGCAGGTTACCCTGATTGCTAGCTTTATAACCTACACCCACCAACT
The DNA here is from genome assembly GCF_045805085.1 of Niastella sp. Classification (NCBI taxonomy): domain Bacteria; kingdom Pseudomonadati; phylum Bacteroidota; class Chitinophagia; order Chitinophagales; family Chitinophagaceae; genus Niastella; species Niastella sp. The sequence goes on along the minus strand of NZ_JBJMLX010000171.1, from coordinate 19,047 downwards.
CCAGTTTCTTCGTGTAACCTTCAGTAACACCTTTTACCATGTTGGCAACCAGCGCGCGGTACAAACCGTGCATGGCACGGTGACGGATCTGGTCGGTAGGACGGTTGAATAATACTTCACTGCCCTCTACTGTTACTTTAATATCGCGATCGATCGCTTGTTTCAATTCACCTTTAGGACCTTTAACAGTGATCACATTGTCAGCACTTACAGTGATGTTCACTCCGCTTAATACTGTTACAGGCTTTTTACCTATACGAGACATAACTTAATTAATTTAAAGTTTCAAGTTTTTAGTTTACAGTTCTTCCAACCGGTCAGCCCCTATAGGTTAAGGGCTTAATGTATCGGAGAACCCGCCATCCGCCAGCTGGCGGATCAGCCTAGTAAATGTAGCAAAGAACTTCGCCGCCTACATTCTGGGTTTTGGCTTGTTTGTCGGTCATTACACCCTGAGATGTACTTACGATTGCAACGCCCAAACCGTTTTTCACTCTTTTGAATTCAGCAGGGCTGGCATACTGACGTAAACCAGGACGGCTAACTCTTTCCAGAGATTTGATAGCAGGCTCTTTACTTTGAGGATCGTACTTCAAGGCTATTTTGATAAGACCTTGTTTGTTATCATCCTCAAATTTGTATTTCAGAATGTATCCCTGATCGTACAATATTTCGGTAATACGTTTTTTCAGATTAGAAGCCGGGATCTCAACGATCCGGTGGCCAGCCATCTGAGCATTACGAACTCTTGTCAGGTAATCTGCTATGGGATCAGTAACCATGTGTATTTTAAGTTAATTCAGTTTTACAATTTTATTCAAGAGTAGTTCCTGAGTACAGGCTTACTCTCATGTCTTGTGAGGCTTTCCCGATAGTATCGGGACTTGCCTTACCAGGATGCTTTTCTTACACCTGGGATTTTGCCATTCAGCGCCATTTCACGGAACATAACACGGCTTAAGCCAAAGTAACGGATGTATCCTTTGGGACGACCGGTTATCTGGCAACGGTTCTTCAGACGAACTTTCGAAGAATTCTTCGGCATTTCATCCAGCGCTTTCCAATCACCGGCAGCTTTCAGAGCCTCACGCTTTTCAGCATGTTGCGCTACCATACGTTCTCTTTTTCTTTGTCTGGCTTTAACTGACTCTTTAGCCATAATTTATTTTACGTTTTGAGATTTCTAAATGTATAGATGAATCCCGATCATTATCGGGATATTTCTTAATCTTTTTTAGCTCCTTTGAACGGCATACCCAACTCTTTCAACAGCTCATATGCTTCTTCATTGGTTTGGGCAGACGTTACAAACGTAATATCCATACCGGTGATCTTGTTCACCTTGTCGATGTCGATCTCAGGGAAGATGATCTGCTCGGTAACACCTAAAGTATAGTTACCACGGCCATCGAAAGCTTTTTCATTGATCCCTTTGAAGTCACGTACGCGGGGTAATGAAGTAGCGATCAGCCTGTCGAGGAACTCATACATTTTGGTACCACGCAAAGTTACGCGGGCGCCAATAGGCATGTTCTTACGCAGTTTAAAATTTGAAATGTCTTTTTTAGACATGGTGGGAATTGCTTTCTGACCAGAGATATTTGTCAGCTCATCAATAGCCACATCCACGAGCTTTTTGTCAGAAACGGCTCCGTTCACACCACGGTTGATACAGATCTTCTGCAATTTGGGGCACTGCATCACCGTTCCATAATTAAAACGTTTCATTAAAGCAGGTACAACTTCTTTTTTGTACTTATCTGCCAGCCTGGGACTATATTTTGTTGTAGACGTCTTATTTAGCTTAGCGTATTATGTTTCATGCGCGGGGCACTCAGCATAACACAATTGATAATTATTTTATTGCTTCACCAGTTTCTTTGGAAATACGCACCAGTTTACCGTTCTCACGGCTGCGTTTTACTTTTACACCAGAACCGGCTTTGGCATCCCACAACATCACATTTGAAATGTGAATAGCAGCTTCTTTCTTTACGATACCGCCACGGGTGTTACGAGCCGAAGGTTTGGTATGGCGGGTAACGATATTAACGCCTTCAACCAGCACGCGGCTTTTTTCTGGAAATACTTCCAAAACTTTGCGGGGCTTTTTAGCGTCTTTATCATCACCGGCAATAACTACTACGGTGTCGCCTTTTTTAATATTAAACTTAGGTTTGAATCTGTTGCTCATTTTATTTAAGCTTAACGCGGAACGAAAACCAATTAAGGGAAACGCAACGCTGTTTACAAGTTATATTATTGTCCAAAGGCATTCAACGCAGCCTTTGGCGATTTGCTCTTAAAGTACTTCGGGTGCCAAAGAGATAATCTTCATGTATCCTTTATCACGCAATTCTCTGGCAACGGGTCCGAAAATACGGGTACCACGAGGCTCATCAGACTGATTCAACAACACTACGGCATTGTCATCAAAACGGATATAAGATCCGTCTTTACGGCGTAATTTGTTCTTGGTACGAACAATTACCGCTTTGGTAACAGTACCTTTTTTAATACCACCGGCAGGAATAGCATCCTTTACGGTTACTACAATTTTATCGCCTATTTTGGCGTAATCCTGGCCGCTGTTTCCAAGTACACGGATACACAGTACTTCCTTGGCGCCACTGTTATCAGCTACATTTAATCTAGACTCTTGCTGAATCATTGTTTTAGCTTTTAGCTCTCAGCCTTTAGTCCCGAGATCATCGGGACCACCAGCGATGATTAAAAATTTATTTGAAATCGTCGTTGGCTTACAGCTAACCGCTTACAGCCAACAGCTTATTACTTCGCCTTTTCTACTACTTCTACCAGTCTCCACCGCTTTGTTTTGCTCAGGGGGCGTGTTTCCATAATGCGTACAGTATCGCCTATGGTGCACTCATTCTTTTCATCATGAGCATGGAATTTGGTAGTCTTTTTTACGAACTTACCATAGATAGGGTGTTTTACTCTTCTTTCTACAGAAACAGTAATGGTCTTTTCCATTTTGTTGCTGGTAACAACCCCGGTTCTTGTTTTACGCAAATTTCTGTCAACCATTATAATAAATTTGATAAGTTGATAATTAGCTAATGTGATAATTAAAACCAATTAGCCTTATTAGCACATTGGCTAACTAGCATATTACTTAGCCAGTTCTTTGTTTCTTAATTCTGTTTTTAAACGAGCCACATCTTTGCGCAGGTCGCGGATGCTCATTGGGTTCTCCAGGGGAGAAATTGCATGAGCGAACTCCAGCTTTTTCAGGCGCAGTTCATCTTCCTGAATGCGGGCTTTCAGATCAGCCTCACTCATTTCCTTCACGCTCTTATTGAAATCTATTTTCTTTGACATAGTAAATTCAGTTTGATAATTTGATAATTAGCAGATTAGCAATGAGCTAATTAGCATATTATGCACTATAATCACGTCTTACGATGAACTTGGTTTTAACGGGCAGTTTTTGTGCCGCCAGTTCCAGCGCTTCTTTTGCTACCTGTTCAGGTACACCATCGCATTCGAAGATGATACGACCTGGTTCAACTACTGCAGCCCAGAATTCAGGGTTACCTTTACCTTTACCCATACGCACTTCAAGCGGCTTGCGGGTAATTGGTTTGTCAGGAAATATGCGGATCCAAACATTACCTTCACGTTTCATAGCGCGGGTCAACGCCTGGCGGGCAGCTTCGATCTGACGATTTGTTAACCAGATAGCTTCCTGGGATTTCAGAGCGAAAGAACCAAAAGCGATAGTAGTACCGCGTTTTGCTACTTCGCGGATGCGGCCCTTCTGCGCTTTCCGGTGTTTCGTCCTTTTTGGCTGTAACATTTATCTAAAATTTGAAAATTTGTAAATTGGTTAATTTGAAAACAGGCTTTCAAATTAGTCCTGTTGTCTGTTTCTGTCGCCACCTCTGCGATCTCCACCACCACCACCGTGATGTCTTCTGTCACCACCACCTCTTCTGTCATTACCACCACCACGATGACCGCGGTTGTCGCCACCTTCACCTTCTCTTCTGTCTCTTCTGTCGTTCACATCGCTCTTACCACCAACGAGGTTCGGGTTCAGATCTCTTTTACCCAGTACTTCACCTTTACAGATCCATACTTTGATACCGATCTTACCGTAAACGGTCAACGCAAATACGTTCGCGTAATCGATATCCATACGCAGGGTATGCAATGGTGTGCGACCTTGTTTGATCTCTTCGGTACGGGCGATTTCAGCACCACCCAAACGTCCGCTGATCTTTATTTTGATACCTTCAGCACCCATGCGCAGTGCAGAAGCGATAGCCATTTTAATGGCGCGTTTGTAGTTGATACGGTTCTCGATCTGACGGGCGATGGTATCACCTACGATCATAGCGTCCAGCTCGGGGCGACGAATTTCAAGAATGTTGATCTGCACATCTTCTTTACCAGTCAGTTTCTTCAACTCTTCTTTAATGCGATCAACCTCATTCCCACCTTTACCTATGATAATACCAGGCTTGGAAGTGTGAATGGTAACAATCAGTTTATTCAGCGTACGCTCAATAACTATTTTAGAGATACCACCTTTGTTGATACGGGCATTCAGATAAGTTCTGATCTTGTTATCCTCGATCAACTTGGTAGAAAAATCTTTTTTGTTACCATACCAGTTAGATTCCCAACCGCGGATAATCCCTAACCTGGCACCAATAGGATTCGTTTTCTGACCCATTTATTATAATTTGAAAATTTGAGCTAATTATTTAACATCAACGATTATAGTTACGTGGTTACTGCGCTTGCGAAGGCGATAAGCACGGCCTTGCGGAGCGGGTAACATTCTCTTCAAAGTACGGGCGCCGTCAACAAAGATCGTTTTCACTTTTAACCCGGCATCAGCAGCGCTTTGTCCTTCGTTCTTTTGCTCCCAGTTATTAATGGCGCTCTTTAATAATTTAAGCAGCGGAGTGGCAGAGTGTTGAGGATGAAATTCCAGCAACGCTAATGCTTTTTCCACGTCAACACCACGTATTTCATCAGCCAGCAAACGCATTCTGCGGGGTGATGTGGGATAGTTTCTAAGTTTTGCTACAGCTTCCATTTTTATTATTTCTGATTTCTGAACCCCGGGTCCTTCAACCCGGAATATTTGAAATTATTAACCAACTTTTTTACTAGAGTGTCCTTTGAACTGGCGTGTGGGAGCAAACTCGCCCAGCTTATGACCAACCATGAACTCGGTTACATATACTGGAATGAATTTGTTGCCATTGTGCACAGCAAAAGTGTGGCCTACAAAATCCGGAGTAATGGTAGAACGACGGCTCCAGGTTTTGATCACACCTTTCTTCGCTTTGCCATCATTGATACCAAGAACTTTATTCTCCAAATTGGAGGCTACGTAAGGACCTTTTTTAATTGAACGAGCCATATCTAAGATTTGATTCTGTTAGTTTGAAAATTTGATATTCAACAATTACTTGGCTAATTTTTTACCGTTCTTACGTTGAATGATCAACTTATCGCTTCCTTTACCTCTTTGACGTGTTTTCAGACCTTTGGCGTATTTACCGGTTCTTGAACGTGGGTGACCACCTGAAGATTTACCTTCACCACCACCCATTGGGTGATCTACAGGGTTCATCGCTACACCACGGGTGCGGGGGCGGATACCTCTCCAACGGTTACGACCAGCTTTACCCATCATTTCAAGGTTGTGGTCACCGTTACTTACTACACCTACAGTAGCGTAGCAGTTGATGAGGATCTTTCTCAGTTCACCAGAAGGCATTTTCAGCACAGCGTATCTTTCTTCCTTGTTGGCCAGTTGGGCTGATGTACCGGCACTGCGTACCAGCTTACCACCCTGACCAGGCTGCATTTCAATGTTGTGAACGTTGGTACCCAGTGGCATGTTCTTCATTAGAAGTGCATTACCAACTTCAGGAGCTACAGCGTCGCCACTCAGGATAGTAGCGCCAACCTGCAAGCCCTGGGGAGCCAGGATATATCTTTTTTCACCGTCTTTGTAATTGATCAAAGCGATGAATGCAGTACGGTTTGGATCGTATTCAATAGAAGCAACAGTACCAGGAATATCTTTTTTGTTACGTTTGAAGTCGATGATACGGAACATCTTTTTGTTTCCGCCACCCATATAACGCATAGATCTTCTACCCTGTACGTTACGGCCACCGGTTGATTTTGTGCTCTCCAGCAAACTCTTTTCCGGTTCGTTAGTAGTGATTTCAGCGTACGCGTTTCCAATTCTCCAACGTGTACCTGCTGTAATCGGTTTGTATTTTTTCAGTGCCATGTTTTCTTCTTATAATATCGTTATAAAATCTTTTGTCAATTCTTTGCGGCGATTGACTCGCCATTCTTTATCCTAACGCTAACGGTCAGGATTAAATGTTAGCGTACAGATCGATGCTCTCTCCCTCTGCTACTTTCACATACGCTTTTTTGTATGCTGGTTTTACCCCGGAGATAAAGCCCGATTTAGTGAACCGGTTCTTTGATTTACCAGGCACAACCACCGTATTTACCTCAGTTACGTTTACACCGTAAAAGCTTTCAACTGCTTTCTTAATTTCAAGCTTGTTGGCTTTGCGGTTTACACGAAAAGCAAAAGTTCTTTTAGCATCAGACAGCTTGTTGCTTTTTTCGGTAACGATTGGTTTTATTAATACTTCTGTGAGTTTCATAATAACGTTTTTGAAAATTTGATGAATTACGCTTCAACACCTTCTTCACTGAACAACTTTGCAGTGGTTTCGGTAAATAACAATACATCGGCATTCACGATATCGTATGTGTTGATATCAGCGAACTGAATACCCAATGCATTTGGAATGTTACGAACACTCTTCTGCAGGTTCTCGTTATACTCAGGTAAAATCACCAATGCTTTTTTATTGTCGATCTTCAGAGCGCTCATGATCTCAACAAACTGCTTTGTTTTAGGAGCAGCCAGGTTGATATCTTCAACTATCACGATCGCGTTTTCTTTTGCTTTATCAGACAGCGCGCTGATCTTGGCGAGGTCTTTTACTTTACGGTTCAGCTTGAAATCGTAATCGCGGGGTTTAGGCCCGAAGATGGTACCACCACCTTTGTGCAACGGGCTACGCAGGTTACCTTTACGGCTACCACCAGTACCCTTCTGACGGTGCAATTTTTTGCTGGAACCTTTAACTTCCAAACGGGTTTTTACTTTGTGCGTACCTTGACGTTGTGCAGCTAAATATTGCTTTACAGCCAGGTAAACCACGTGGTTGTTCGGCTCTGTTCCGAAGATATCATCGGCTAAATCAACAGAACGACCGGTTTTCGCACCCTTTATACTTAAAACATCTACTTGCATCGTACTTTATATTTAAGATTACCTCCCGACCTTTGTCCGGATTAAATCTGCAATAACAAAATTATTTTTGAATGTATACTATCGCACCATTGTGGCCAGGAACTGATCCGTTAACCAGGATGTAGTTCTTGTCAGGGAATACTTTCAGGATCTTCAGGCTCTTTACTTTCACACGATCCTGACCCATACGGCCGGCCATGCGCATACCTTTGAATACGCGGGAGGCATCTGATGAGTTACCGATTGAACCAGGAGCACGTTGACGGTCGTGTTGGCCGTGGCTTTGTTCGCCCACACCACTAAATCCGTGACGTTTAACAACACCCTGAAAACCTTTACCCTTAGTAGTACCTACAACGTCAACTTTTTCGCCTTCAGCGAAAATGTCAACAGTGATAGCATCACCTAAACTCTTTTCAGTAAAATAATTGCGGAATTCTTTTACAAATTTCTTTGCGGCTGTATTGGCCTTAGCGAAGTGATTCTTTTCAGCAGCGATAGTGTGCTTTTCATTCTTGTCACCGTAAGCTAACTGGATAGCGCTGTATCCGTCTGTTTCGGTAGTTTTTACCTGGGTCACAATACAGGGACCAGCTTCAATAATAGTGCAGGCAGTTTGCTTGCCATCCTGACTGAAGATGCTGGTCATCCCGATCTTTTTACCAATGATTCCTTTCATCGTTGTTCGGTTTGTGCCCTCGTGGTTAAAGAGACAATTGCGTTAATGATTGTAGAACAGGGTGTTCTGATACACTTATCCGCCAGGCGGCAGACAGGCACAATCATAAGCAACTTCAATCTCCGTTTGCTACCGACCTTTTCTTTTAGCCACCGAAGCTTTAGCGAAAGTGGCCTTGTGCCACTACTTAAACTTCGTCATCTTTTCTGATGTCCCAACGAAACGCCGGGATGATAGAAGTACCGGTAGTAAACTAACCTCGAAGGGCTAGTTCATATTTTAAAACGTTATTAATCTAATCTGTTTAGTTGTAAAGCAGCATTTGCTTTTTTACCCCTAATTCGTTAACCCAGCGCTGTTTTATCTATCCTGTTAAGAATAAAGTTTACAGATGGGATAGAAAGAACTTTATGAAAAAACCCTGTCAGGATTTTTAGAACCCTGACAGGGTTCATACAATGCTATCAGGCTTTGATCTCTACTTCAACACCACTAGGTAAGTCAAGCTTACTCAGTGCATCTACTGTACGGCTGCTGGAAGTATAGATATCTAATAACCGTTTGTGGGTGCACAACTGGAACTGCTCACGGCTCTTCTTATTCACGTGGGGTGAACGCAATACGGTGAATATCTTTTTACGTGTAGGTAAAGGAATAGGACCTGTTACCACAGCACCTGTGCTGCGCACGGTTTTTACGATTTTCTCGGCAGATTTATCTACCAGATTGTGATCGTAAGACTGTAATTTTATTCTGATTCGCTGAGACATATTGCAAAACCCAATTTTTCCAATGGGGATGCAAAGGTAGGGGTTGTTAGGTATTGAGCAAAAGATTTCTCAACTATTTTTACCAAAAGGCCGAAAAAGTTGGAAATAACTGCTTTTTCACCGGTTTCAGGGGACCAATTTGGTCAGTTTCCGGTTGCCAGGTTGCAAGTTACAGGTTCAACGTTACCGGGTGGAAGTACCTATTAACGCTTCCCCTCACCCTCCGGTTCACTACCCTTCTGTATTTTTTGAGGTCTGGTCAACATAAGGCAGTAAGCCTACACTAAACCATGTGTGAACCTGGCCTCATCCATGTGTGATCCATGTGTCAAATGGTACCCTTTACCAATGGATGACACATGTTTCACACATGGTTGACACATGGTTAACGCATTAAATTACAGACATTCAATTGATTATAGCCTTAAGAGGTTATTTTTATATTATAACATAATGATACTCAATGTGTACGAAAGTTTCCTGCGCCTATTGTCCCTCAATAAGTACCCCAACCGCTTGAATGGCACCCTCAACAATTGCCCCGGTTAAAAGCACCAATGCGGCCGCTCCACCACCGGTGTGCCTGGAGGTATAAAACTGGTTACCATGGTTCCCATTCTGCATTATAGTTGGCGGGCTGGCCCTGGCATTCATCATACTGGAAACATAAAAACTATTTTCAAAACTCAGCGGATCACCGTTTGAGGAGCCCACCATATAGGAATAAAGCTCCTTAACCGAAGCGGAGAGGTGGCCTCTGTAAAAATGGCCGTTTTTACCGGATAACTAATCCCGCCAGCTGTGTACCGGGTCTTGAGAAGCCTGGCCCGAGGAATAGTATTGGAATAATACTGCGAAAGCACCATCGGGGTTTTGTTTAATGTACCGCGGGGCGAAATATAATCAATGGTCGATGGCTTACCGGCAAAAGCGCTGCCTGCAACATTACCATGTAGGTTCACTTCAATAGGCGCATAACTATATGTATGGCCATTAACGATCAGGGCCGACTCCCGCCAGTCGATATAAACAGGTTCCTGCAACTTGTTTTCAATAAAGATGTTCGGTCCCAGATCGGAACCCATGAAATTATACACTAGTTTCAGGCTGTCGTTTTCAAAAACAAGCTCGTTTATTTCATTTTTTTCCAGTTGGGAACTGCTGATAGTAGAGTACTGATATTTGTTACAGGCAATGAAAAAAGGAAAGAGTAATAAGATCAGGGGTAAAAATTTCAGCATAACTTCTTTTTTAATATCTTATGGTATAATACTGATCGCCCCGGTTGCTGGTGTTTATTGACATTTCTTTGGGTCCGCTGCCGGTATTCATTATTTCCGAAACAAAGAAACTGTGCTCAAAAGCAAACGGCTTGGTACCGGGCTCCCCAATCATATAAGTAATATAGCTTCTGAACCGGAACGGTGAGGTTGCCTCTGTAAACGTGGCTTTTTTAACTTTGACAGTCACTCCTTCCGCTACCGGGTATTTTAATTTATGAAAGGCAGTATCCGGGATGCGGCCATTAAACCCATTCGTAACATACATCTGATTTTTGTTGATGATAGCCCTGGGAGGAATAAAATCTAAGGTCGGTGGCAAAACGGCCGTGGCCTGCAACTGCCCGCTATTTACTCCATACCCGCTGTTTCGGTAATTGTAGGAACTGCCCTGGAAGTTACCCTCGATCTTCATTTCTTCCACTACATAAGGAATGGCTTTGTTATTTACGATCATGGCTGACCGTTTCCAGTCGATATAAACGGGAACGCCCATCTTGTTTTCAATGGAAATATGGATCGGCCCGCTTTTACCGGAAAAATTATACACCAGCCTCAGGCTATCGTTCTCCACCATAAACTCATTCCTGTCATTTTTTTTAACATCAGAACTACTAAGGGTGGAATACTGAAAGGTGGTACTGGCGCAGGAAACACAAAAGAGTAAGGGAATAACGGCAAGGGGTAAAGATTTCGGCATAACTTTCTTTTCGAGACAAGTTAGCCGAAATCAAAAACTGGTTCTGTTAAGGAATGCTGAATTAGCAATTCCTAAAGAATGTATTATCTGCCACCTGGCTGGCAGTGCGCCCGCAGGTAAGTAGTATATAAAGTGCTCAAATGCTCAAATGTACCGGGGCCTTCTGAAATGCTGTGCGTACGGTTAGGGTAACTCATAAACTGGAATTGCTTATTGTATTTGATCAGCTCATTCAATAACAACTCCGCATTTTGATAATGCACATTATCATCCCCGGAACCATGGATATATAACAGGTTACCCTTTAAATTCTTTGCATGGGTGATGGGTGAGCCGGCTACATAATCAGCCGCGCTCTCCTGCGGCAAACCCATGTAACGTTCCTGGTAAATATTATCGTAAGTAAAGATGCTGCCCACCGCCGCTATAGCGATCCCGGTTTTGTAGATCTCAGGGAACTGGAACATCAGGTTAAGGGTAGCGGAACCGCCCCCACTCCATCCCCATACCGCTGTACGGGAAGTATCGATAAAAGGCCATTTGCAAACCTCTTTGGCGGCCATTGCCTGATCGCGGATGTTTACCCTGCCGATATTGCGATAGATCACCTTGCGCCAGTTACGTCCTTTTGGAACGGGTGTGCCGCGATTGTCGATGGAGATGTAGATATAACCGTCAGCCGCCATATCGCCCCGGTATAACCAGGGGTTTGCAGCCCCATACTGATCTCTTACATTTTGACCTGCGGGTTCGGTGTATACATAAAATACAACCGGGTATTTTTTGTTGGGATCGAAATTTTGGGGTTTCACCATCCACCCGTCCATTTCAACGCCTTCTTCTGTTTTTACCTTGAAGAATTCAATGCCGGTGTTTTTATCGGCCCCGGCAATGGCATCATTCACTTTATGCTCCCCATTCAACCCTTTATGATCGGGCAGGCTAATCAGCTCATCGGTATAGGGTGTATTCATGTTTGAAAAAACATGTCGCGCATAGGTAGCCGTAGGCGACAGGTCATAATCATGCGTACCTTCCTGGTTGGCTGGTGATACTCTTTCTGCCGGACCTTTGCCATTCAGTTTGGTACGGTACAAATACTTCTGGGTGGCATTGCTGGGCGAGGCCAGAAAATACACATACCCGTTCTTTTCATCGATGGCGGAGATATCGATCACATCGTAATTACCGTTGGTGATCTTTACTTCTTTCTTTCCATCGCGGGTAACGCGGTATAAGTGGCGCCAGCCGTCTTTTTCAGAAGCCCAGAGAAATTCCTTGCCGCCGCTGAGCCAGTCCCAGCCACCCCAGATATATTCATTATCCCATTGAGATAGAATGTCGATCCAGGCTGAATCTTTCTCTGTATAAATAACCTGCGACGCGCCGGTTTGGGCATTGCACAGTAGCAGATCGCTTTGGTTTTGATAGCGGTTCAAATGCTGAACGATCAACTCATTGTTATTAGCAGCCCATTCCATGCAGGGTACATAGCTTTGTAATACAGGATCGGTGGGAATATCCATCCATTGGGTTTTGGCGGAAGTGATGTCCACTACGCCGATCTTAAAGGGCGAAGGGGGTTCGCCGGCAATGGGATATTCAACCGGCACGGCAAAGGGATAAACAGAATCGGTATTATCGATCATCAGGTAATCCTTTGTCTTGCGGGCATCTATTTGCCAGTAAGCAATGTGTTTGCTATCGGGACTCCAACGAAAACCATCCCGGCAGGAGAACTCTTCTTCATATACCCAGTCGAAGGTCCCGTTTATGAATTTACGGTTACCATCCATCGTAAGCTGCTGTATATTGCCGCTGGCCAGGTCTTCCACATACAAATTATACTCGCTTACATAGGCCACCCTGGCGCCATCGGGCGAAAATTTGGCAAACATCAGGGACGAGGCGGGACGGTTCTTACCCAGCTTAGTCAGCGCCCCGGTATTAGTATCAAATACATAGTAATCGCCCCGGGTCCTTAAACGCCAAACCTTTTTGGTATTGGTAAACAGCAACACCTTTTTATCATCGGCAGTAAAACTGAAACTCTGAATATTCAGTGGCGCCGTTGTTCCGGTGGGGGTCAATTGCGTTTTTGAAATAATCACCGTTTTGGTTTGCTGCGGCAGGGTATATAGCCCCAGTTCGCCTTTTTCAAACTGGTAATACCCATTACCGGTCCTGTTCCATTTAATGCCTCCCTGGGCAAACAGTAGAATGGGTACAAATGCGGTAAGTATAACTAATAAAGATCTCCTGAGCGTATTCGAAGAGTGCATGCTGATACAATTTGAGGCAGGAAATTAAGACATTGATTGCAAACTAACATTACCGCCAATAAAAACCCCGTCCAATTTAATGAACGGGGTTTTGGTATATGTACTCCTGATCCGTAATATCTTATTTCAGGAACTTTAGCGTCCCCAATGACCTTCGATCCACACATATCCATGACGGCGGGGCGCCCAATAGCCGGGTATATAGTGACGGCCACGACGGGGTTCAGCCCAATAGCCCTGTGAATATTCATAGTGGCCATGACGAGGGCGCCAGTTACCGTCTACCCATACATGATGGGGCGAAGGGGCCATCGGTCGTACTACAACCGGTGCATTCAACCGGGCTCTTACTACTACTTGTGCAGACGCTGCAACAGAAAATCCAACTACCAGTACTGCTGCTAAAATGATGCGGTTAACATATTTTTTCATACAATGAATTTTTAGTTGTTCTACAATGTGTTTCCTGTTTATTAGAGGCACAGTAAGAAAGTAAGTTTAAAGCCTGGTTGTTTGTTGTCATTTCATTAACACTTAAACCACAAACTGATAGACATAATGTTAAAGGGGGGTATATAAACATAAAAAATCCTCCCGGCCGGGAGGATTTTTTATCAGTAATCATTTATTAATTACTGTATCAATAACTTCTGTAAACAGGTTTTATCATTAACTGTTATTCGCAATATATAAGTCCCTTTTCCTAACCCGCTCAGCACAATAGGGGTTTTAAACTCAGCAGCATGTTGCACGCCATATTGTTTGGTAACAATAGGTCTGCCCTGCTGATCAATCACCTGCACCTGTACGTTGCCTTCAATAACGCCTTGTAATTTCAATTGAATATTGCCATTACCCGGATTTGGATACAGCGAGGAAATAATATTGGCATCGTTTTTCACATTCACCATTACAACGAATGAATATTTGTAACCGCCATCTATATCTATTGACTTCAACCGGTAATAATTGTAGCCGGTCAACGGCTGCTTATCAGTAAACAGGTAAGTGGTTTGCCCGGGTTTTACCATGCCGATGGTGGTAAAATCAATACCATTTGCGCTGCGCTCTACTTCAAACTGTTTTATATTTTCTTCCAGGCTTGTTTTCCAGGTTACATTAACAACCTCGCCATTTAATGCAGCCTTGAACGAAATGAGTGTTACCGGTAACGGGCTTAAGACCATCACCACCGTTCTGGCAGCATTGGTGGCAACAGGCAGGTTATAATCGAAATAAATGCCGGCTGTATTTATTATAGTCTCACCTGCTATTACGGTTGGTTTGGGTTTAATACGATACGCTATGTAACCATGGCTGTTCGGCTCATCGATGCCGGAATAAGGCAGTTTGATATTGTCGAACTGCCAGGTCAGTTTGTTGCCATTTTCAATAGATAACTGGTAAGCATGGCTCGCTGAAACCATTTGTAATGTACTCCAGTCGAGCCGGCTTTCCAGGGTATCTCTTACTGTTATATTGAATGCAGTATCACTACCCATGTTCTGGAACCGGATGGTATAATTCAGGTATTCACCATTGCTTACCTGCTCAGGTGTAATAACGCCTGCATTTGCTTCGGTTTTGTCGTTGGGGTCAAAAGAGCCTGCTGCAATCTGTTTCAAAATAGTGGTATCATCATGGGGTGTTATATCTCTGGCGCCCAATGTTAACCAGGCTTTTGATTTTACCGTATCGCCCCAATTTACCGCTGGCGGCGCATCTACTACAAAATTGAGCGTTATGAATGCTTCCTTATTTGGATCGAGATTACTGAAATTCCATGTAATGGTATTGCCATTTGTAGTACTGGCGACTGGTATAGCGCTGGTCAATGTCAGGTGTTGATCTTTTACCAGCGTTATAGTGCCGTTCGCAATGGGCGTTGTTCCCACATTCTTATAAACGAGCTTGTACTGAGTAGGAAAACCAGGACGGGCTGGGGTAAGCGGCAGCAGGCTAATGCTTGCATCCAGGTGTCAACCAAAGAAATTTTTCGGGATTCCGTCACAATATCAGTACCATTGCTCCCAATTATTTTTTCCCATTTCATCCCCGGCGCTCTTCCCTGGGCATGGCAATAATAAATTGAACTAACCAATAGAAACACCAATAAATAACCAATTTTTCGCATAGATAAGATGTTAAGGTTGGGCCTGTTTGTATTTAAATGTTAAGTTCTTTGTGGAATATATCAGTAAGCACAAGCACTTTTCTCAGGATATTGGATGACGTTAAAAAGGAGGAGCGCAAATCTAATAAAATCTTCTTACCGGAACATTAAGATCCAATTACTGTGTCGTTTAGGCCAATAACCGTGCATTTTAGGCGTGTAACCGTGCAGGCCGGCACATAAAAAAAGCCCCAACGTTTACCGTCAGGGCCTATATTTAAGAGATATGAGAACTCAATTACTCACCTACTTTCGCCTTGCCTTTTGACTTGGCTATCACTTCTTCAGCGATGTTGTTAGGTGCAGGAGAATAGTGACTGAACTCCATGGTGCTGGTAGCGCGGCCTGATGACAAGCTACGCAACTGTGTTACGTATCCGAACATTTCGCTCAATGGCACTTTGGCTTTAATAACCTGTGCATTACCGCGGGTGTCCATACCTTCCAGCATACCACGACGACGGTTCAGGTCACCGGTAACATCACCCATGTATTGATCTGGAGTGATTACTTCCACTTTCATGATTGGCTCCAGTAATACGGGTTGTGCTTTACGGCCAGCCTCACGGAAACCAGCTCTTGCACACAACTCGAACGACATACCGTCAGAGTCAACCTGGTGGTAGCTACCATCGAAGATGCGGATCTTCACGTTCTCTACAGGATAGCTGGCGAGAACGCCGGTACCCATGGCAGACTCAAAACCTTTTTGAATGGGTTGAATGAACTCACGGGGAATAGATCCACCGAAGATATCATTTACGAACTGGAAACCTTTGTCAGGATTTTCTTTCAGCCACTCTTCATCGGCAGGTCCCATTTCAAACACGATATCAGCGAATTTACCGCGACCACCGGTTTGTTTTTTCAGGGTTTCGCGATGCTCAACTTTCTTCTTGAAGGCTTCTTTATAAGCAACCTGGGGCGCACCCTGGTTTACTTCAACTTTAAATTCGCGTCTCATACGATCGATGATGATCTCCAGGTGCAACTCACCCATACCACGCAGGATGGTTTGACCGGTATCTTCGTCGGTATTTACACGTAATGTAGGATCTTCTTCCACCAGTTTGGCGATAGCCATACCCATTTTATCAACGTCGGCCTGTGTTTTAGGTTCAACGGCGATAGCGATAACCGGCTCCGGAATGAACATGTTTTCCAGAACAATCGGGTGATCTTCATGGCAGAGGGTATCACCAGTCTTGATTTCCTTGAAACCTACCGCAGCAGCGATATCACCGGCTTCGATGAAATCGATGGGGTTTTGTTTGTTGGCGAACATCTTCATGATACGGCTGATACGCTCGTTCTTGCCACTACGCATGTTCCTCACATACGAACCGGCATCGAGGTGGCCGCTGTAACAACGGAAGAAGGCCAAACGACCTACGAATGGATCGGTCATGATCTTGAAGGCCAGGGCTGCGAAAGGCGCTTTTGGATCAGCCTTACGAATTTCTGGTTCTAATGTATCAGGATTGGTACCTACGATATCATCGATATCAGCTGGTGAAGGCAGGTAGCGGCAAACAGCATCGAGGGCAGTTTGTACTCCTTTATTTTTGAATGAAGAACCGCACATCATAGGAACGATGCTCAGATCGATCGTTGCTTTGCGGATTGCTTCGTGTACTTCATCTTCACTGATCGTGTTTGGATCGTCGAAGAATTTCTCCATCAGCTTGTCGTCGTACTCGGCAACAGCTTCGATGAGGTTTTGTCTCCACTCTTCTGCTTCTGCTACCATATCAGCAGGTACAGGAATTTCGTCAAAGGTCATACCTTCTGTTTCCATGTGCCAGATGATCCCTTTCATTTTGATGAGGTCAACCACGCCTTTGAAATCATCTTCAGCGCCGATGGGTAATTGCAGGGGAACAGCTTTTGCACCCAGCATTTCTTTTATCTGTTTAACCACCATCAGGAAGTCAGCACCTGAACGGTCCATTTTGTTAACAAAACCGATACGGGGAACTTTGTAACGGTTAGCCTGGCGCCAAACGGTTTCAGACTGAGGTTCTACCCCGTCAACGGCAGAAAACAGGGCGATCAACCCATCCAGCACACGCATTGAACGCTCTACCTCAATGGTAAAGTCAACGTGGCCCGGAGTATCGATGATATTAAAATAATAACTTTTTGTATTGGCGTCAGCCTTACCCTTTACAGTAGGGAAGTTCCACTGGCAGCTAACAGCAGCAGAAGTAATGGTGATACCTCTTTCTTTCTCCTGTTCCATCCAGTCGGTTGTAGCCGCCCCATCATGCACCTCTCCAATTTTATGGATCATACCGGTATAGCGCAAGATACGCTCCGTAGTAGTTGTTTTACCGGCATCGATGTGTGCCGCAATTCCAAAATTTCTTTGTAATCGTAAGTCTGCCATGACTTTGTTAAATTTTCTTTTTAATGTTTCAGGGTAAAATGCCCTGAAAATGAGCGGGCAAAGGTATGAAAAATTATCCCGAATTCGGTGTAACATAGGGTAAAAATAAAGCGGCCGGGCGCCCTAAAAGGAAAGTCCTGCCTTGATCGGCAGGACTTTTCCCCATGCAGTAACCAAACTGGTAATAGTAAATTAATACAGATAATTCAATGCGGTTCTGTCATTTGCATTAAAGGGTCGATCCTGGCCTGAACCAATACAGGACAACATCCAGCTGTTGGGATCCGCACCGGTAGGCGTACCAGGAATATTGATGGCGCCAACCCCTGCAGATCCTTCATTTACAGCGGATCCGCCGCAACTGTACGACCTGTTAAAATAGTCGGTATGGCGGAAACCGATACAGTGACCGATCTCATGCGCCAGAATGGAAGCAACCGTGTTATTGGGTTGACCTGCCACCTGACTTGAATTGAGGATCACCTGGTTATATGGATTTCCTGAAGAAGTGGGGAATCCTGAGGAGGCCAGGAAACTGCCCGAACCGTTCACAATGGAAATATTTCCACCGGAACTAACCCGGGTGAAAGTAATCTGCAATCCCAGCGCATTGTAGCGGCTAATGGCCGTATTCAGGGCTGTAGACCAGGTACTTAGGTTAGAAGCCAGGCTTACAGTGATCGTTCTGGGCAGATTTCTTACCAGGTTGGTGGTTCTGTATTGCTCTTCGCCGGCCACCCGTAAAAGGGAAACATCGGCTTTTGCATTCAGATCGTCCTCACTAAGCAGGATGTCGCCCTCAACAATGTAATTTCCCTTGCCATCAGGAATTACATCCTTATTGCTGAAACCCAGGTTGTAAATTTTAGTAAGCGCTTCGTCTGAAACAACGGTAGTAGAATCGGTTTTTGCATTTTTGCGGCAGGCAAATAACGTGAGCATGCAGACTGCCACGACTGCAGTTAAAGTGAAAATAGTCTTTCTCATGTGTCTGTAGATTTAATAGTTGGTATTTGAAAGTAAATCACCACTGTCGGTTAGTGGTAAGGTTACTGCACGTGATACCCTATCAATTTACCGAAATTATCCAGAGACACACCCGCGCAAAATGGCAACGGCGTTGCAGAAGCACCATTATAACACCGCTTTTTTACCCAATTCACGGTATAGGTCACCGTTATTGTGGAAAAGTTTTTTCAGGGATTACTAAAATCATTTATACAAGAGGGTTAGTACAACGAATTAGCATTTTAGCTGGTAACTGGCCAGTCACCGGTTTCCGGTTACAGGCTTCAAGTTTCAGGTTACAGGTGAATAGCTCGCGATTATTTGCAATTAATAAGTGATCTTGCACCGCGGAAAATTCTCTGCCTTCTGCCTTCTGCCTTCTGCCTTCTGCCTTCTGCCTTCTGCCTTCTGCCTTCTGCCTTCTGCCTTC
>NZ_JBJMLX010000170.1:0-2605 GCF_045805085.1 Niastella sp. | reverse complement strand
GGTGCTTGTAAAGACATACGTTCCACTTTTTGTATTGCTAACAACTGCCGGCGTCCAGGTGCCGGTTTGTCCAATGTCGGAGGCTGCGGGTAAAACCGGAGCCGGATCACCACTACAAATGGTATCTTTTGAATTGGGAAAAATGCTGAATACAGGAGGAATAATAGGGTTAACGGTCAATACATAGTTGACAGGTATAGCGCACTGACCGGGATCGGGCGTAAATGTATAGGTGCCGGAATTATTGGGGTCAACCACGGCCGGGTTCCAACTTCCGGTAATGTTATTTTGCGATTGATTAGGCAGGGTAGGAACGCCACCGCCTGTACAAATAGACTGGCTGTTGCCAAATGAGAACAACGGTTTTATGGGCGGGTTCACCGTAAGTGTAAAAGTGGTGCCGGTAAGGCAGCCTGGTGGTGGAACGGTGGGTGTAAATACATAGGTACCGGAGCGGGTAGGGTCTACAACCGCCGGGCTCCAGCTACCGGTAATACCCTCTATCGATGTATTGGTTAATGTTGGTACCGGGCCGGTATTGCATAATACCCGGCCAGTTCCAAACGGGAATGTTACAGGTGCTTTTGGGGTCACCGTAATAGTAATGCTAACCGGATCGGCGCATGTGATTGTTGGCGTAAAAGTATAAGTGCCGGTTTGGGTGTTACTTACTGTGGACGGGCTCCAGCTTCCGCTATAACCATTGTCAGAAGTGGTTGGCAGCGTCGGCGCCGGATCACCCAGACATATAGTTGAAGGCAGGAAATTGAATACAGGTGGGGGCAGGAACGGATCTGACAGCGGAGTACCAGCAACATAAGACAGGGTTGTTCCCCCGCCGGTGAAGGTAAAATTGCGATAGGCGCCCATTGATAAATTGGGAATAGTTAACTGTCCTGTTACATTTGACAGTAAAGTAACCGGGCCTTTTTGAACGCCGTTCTCAAAATACCTTACCTGATAGGTGGTATTGGGAAGTAAGCCGCCAAAAGTAATTGATCCTTCTGAACCATGACAGGTTGTAGGGTTGTTGCTCAATAGGAGCGTTGGGTTCTGTGCCCGGGCATAATTACAACAAAACGTAATTATACATACAATAAGTAAATACGGTAGTGATAAAGGTTTCATTTTCTATTGCTACTAGGGGAAATAGCTGGGGTGAATGATCAGATCCTCAATCCAGGGTTTAACAGTTAATTGTATAAAATCGCGTAAAAATAGTAAAACCATTGATAGCGCCTAATGAAAGTTGATAGGTGTGTTGTTTTAGCCCATAAGTGCGTCGTTTTAGTGCATAACTGCGCATAAATGGCGTTTCCCATGGCTCCAAACAAGGACTTTTTTCCAAAAAAGATAGAAAAATCCCGCTTTGGGATGGTTCTCCCGCCTGCTTTCAATCGTACTTCCACGTAAGTGAATTTAATTTAATCACTAAGGTATTTTTTCAATCGCTTGTTTTTGAGAGGATTATAACTGTATCGGCGAATCGCCACCGGTAAAAAACAGGTCATTTCACCCCGTGCCGGAAAACAGGTATGCCGTTGGAAATATATACTGCGAAATCATTTAAACACAAAAAAGTTTACCTTATGAAACAGATCTACTCAATCATCGCAATCCTCTTCATCTCTTTTTCTGCTGTTGCAGGAACAAGACCAATGATCACATTTTCTGCTACATCAGGCGACTGGTCTAACGCTTCAAACTGGACCCCGAACCGCATTCCCCAAAATGGCGATTCCATTGTGATCCCTCTGAATAAATCTGTGGTATTTGATAAAAATGATACCCTGGCCAATGTATATATTAAAATAATTGGCGGCCTCACGCTACAACAGAAAATGCGGTTGAGCGCTAACTCTGTGGTAGAATTAACAGGAACGATCAATGCCTGGAACGCCAGTCGTAGTAACGAAACGATCTCAATTGGCGGCGTAAAAAAATACGATCAAAATGCTGCATTATTAATATCAGGGCCCGGCACTGCTGCCAGCATCTCAGGAGTTTCGCCCCATGGTTTTAATTTAAGCGCGCTGCCGGTTTTGTTTAACAGCTTTTATGCAACAAAAAGCAATAACAACGTAGTATTGAACTGGAGCACCGCCATGGAGCATAACAACAAAAATTTTGAAGTGCAACGCAGTTTCGATGGCAGTACCTGGACAGTGATCGCGATCATGCTGGGCGCTGGTAGTTCAGATAATATAACACAATACAGCTATACCGATAAGAATATGACTGCGGCTGTTGCTTACTACCGCATTCGCCAGGTAGATATAGATGGCAAATACGAATACTCAACTATAAAAGCCATCCGCAGCAATGAAACTACCCAGGCTGCGAAGATCTATGCAAGCGGTAATACGGTGAACATTGAATTCAACCAGGAAATAAAGAACAAGGTAACTATACGGATCATCGATATGAATGGCCAGGTGATTGGGCAAAAGGATAATCAACAGGCTTCATACCGGATAACCATGAACATGAACAACCATATTACCGGTATGTATATTGTGCAACTCAACGATAACGCAGGATGGAATGAAGCGAAGAAGGTGATTCTGTAATGGGAGTTTGTTTCATAAGATGCAAACTTGGCCCC
>NZ_JBJMLX010000169.1:0-25432 GCF_045805085.1 Niastella sp. | reverse complement strand
TTTGTTCCTGTTGTTGGGTGGTTTGTTATACCTGTATGCGCTGGACCATGGCGCACATTATAGCCAGGCCGGCACCCAAATGCAGTTTATAGCTGAGAACAAAAATATCATAGGCGATAAACTGTTTCCTACAATGGCATTGCATATGATGCCGCAGGCGATCTCTATCATCTTTATTATTGCTTTGATCAGCGCTTTATTCCCCAGCGCCGATGGTGCGCTTACTGCACTGACCTCTTCTTTTTGTATAGATATACTGGGCCTGAAACGTCGCACCGACCTTACCGAAAAGCAACAAAAGAAATTAAGACTAACTGTACACCTTTCATTTACCGTGATATTCCTTATTTGTATTATGATCTTTTACCGGATAGGAAGCCGTAGTATCATCGATAAAATACTTGACCTGGCGGGGTATACTTACGGGCCGCTGTTGGGACTTTTCGCATTTGGTATCCTGAGTAAAAGATCATTGCCCCAGTCAACTGCTATTACCTTCATTTGTTTGGCGGCGCCCATTGTATGTTATTTAATCAAGCAGTTCTCGGTACAATTGTTCTTTGGTTACCAGGTGGGCATTGAGTTGCTTATCATAAATGGGCTCCTTACGTATCTTGGCTTGCTGAGTATTTCAAAAAAGGCCACTCCGCACACACTATTAGATGAAACGGTTCATCTGTAAGATGCATTAAAATATAGCGAATGCCACTCCTGATCGGGTGGCATTTTTGTTTATTGTTTTATATTTCATATAAATTTTAATACTATGGTTACACTTATGCATTCAAAAAAATGAACAACTTATAAACTAAAATCTAAAATACCTCGTTTTATACCTACCATTGCAATTACCGCTGTACAATAAACGAAGACAGTCACATGGTGCGATACGCAAACATCCTTGAAAAGTGTAATAAATTACCCATACAATATTTACGATAGCTGGAGTGTTTAGTCTGAGGTCGGGAGACCATTTTTTGAAGGTGAATGGATTTTTTCTCCCGACCGAGGGCTAAGCAATACCCCCAACCACCCATTTTCAACTCTATCATCACTTTCTACATCCTACTTTCTTTAACCTGATCTACTTCTACCTTGTCAACTCGTTAACTAGTTAACTTGTTAACTGGTCAACTTGTTAACTCGTTAACGTCAACTTCCCCTTACTTTTGCCCAAATTCACAGCATTGGACATAATCGATCCACTTGCAGACGCCTACGCAAGTCAATTTACCTCCCCGGATGAGGGCCTTTTGCAGGAGATAGCCGCCACTACACAGACCATGCATCCCCATGCCCATATGTTAAGTGGCCATGTGCAGGGGAAATTTCTGGAAATGATCAGCTACCTGTTGCAGCCCCGGCGCATTCTGGAAATAGGCACTTTTACCGGTTACAGCGCCCTTTGCCTTGCAAAAGGGTTGTTAAAAGATGGGAAATTACATACAATTGAGCTTCGGGATCAGGACGCTTCTGTAGCCCGGGCAAATTTCAATAGGTCAATTGACGCGGAGAAGATAATTTTGCATATTGGGAACGCGTTAACCATAATCCCGGAGTTACAGGAAACCTGGGACCTGGTTTTTATTGACGCAGATAAGGTAAGCTATACCCAATATTATCAATTGGTGTTACCATTGGTGCGGCCTGGCGGCGTTATCATTGCCGATAATGTGCTTTTTCACGGTCAGGTGCTCCAGCAACCGGTATCTGGCAAAAATGCAAAAGCCATTCAGGCATTTAATGAATATGTGCTGCAGGATGTTCGGGTTGACAAGGTGTTGCTAACCATCCGGGATGGACTATTAATGATTAGAAAAAAATAAAACAGGATACCGTTGAAACGTTTACTGGTTGTAACAGTTTTTTTTGCAGTAAAGGGCCTTCAGGTTCAGGCGCAGCGCAGCAGCGATGTGGTCGATTATGTAAATACCTATAAAGAAATTGCCATCCGCGAAGAACAACGCAGTGGCGTGCCTGCCGCCATTACCCTGGCCCAGGGCATCCATGAAAGCATGGCCGGCAAAAGCGACCTGGTGATTAAATCGAACAACCATTTTGGGATAAAATGCCAGGCCACCTGGAAAGGCGAGAAAGTATATCATGATGACGATGCCCGCGGTGAGTGCTTTAGAAGTTATGAGAAGCCGGAACAATCGTATATCGATCATTCCGATTTCTTAAAGAATGGTACCCGCTATGCCTTTTTATTTCAGTTGGACCCTGCCAACTACAGCGATTGGGCGTACGGACTGAAAAAAGCCGGGTATGCTACCAATCCCAGGTACCCGCAGATCCTTATCAAATACATAGAAGATTACAACCTGCAGCAATACACGCTCATTGCACTTGGCAAATTATCACCTAAGGATGAGGTATTGGCAGGCGGTGGCAAACCAGTGAATATTGGTACCGGAGTAGTGATACAGCAAATACCAGTGGGCCCCAAACCGGTGGTTGATTACCCCATCGGTGAATTCAAGATCAACAGAACCAAAGTGATCTTTGCCAAAGCCGGTACTTCTTTACTGGGCATTGCCAAACAATTCGACGTTTCATTAAAACATTTGCTTGATTTTAATGAATTTAGTGAAGATGAGGATGATGTGCTGGCGCAGGACCAGTTAGTGTTTGTGCAACGTAAACGCAGGGAAGGGGCTCAGGAGTTTCACACAGTTCTGCCAGGCGAAACGCTGTACGATATCAGTCAAAGTGAAGGTATTCGTCTCGAAAACCTGATTAATTACAACCGTTTGCAGGACCAGGGGGAACCGGCCGTAGGCGAGAAATTGTATTTGCAGGAAAAAGCACCGGAAATGCCTAAACTGGCAAAAGATGTAGTAGTGGTAGTGACGCCCACACCCGCACCCGCACCGCCGGTGGTTACGCCCACCCAGATCACGCCCGCCAATTCATCGGCTGTATCTGGCACGATCCACATAGTAGCGGAAAAAGAAACTTTGTTTAGTATTGCGAAAAAATATAGTATTACAGTAGAACAAATCAAAGAATGGAATAAGTTGACTGGTAATGACCTGAAGATTGGACAGGAACTGGTTATCTACAAAAACTGATTTATGGGTGATATTCGCGTACACGACAAACAATTTGAACCGTACATTAGTGCTTCAACGATTGCAGGCCGCATAAAAGAAATTGCGGGCGAACTGAATAAAGATTACAGTGACAGAAAACCACTGTTCATTGCAATATTGAATGGCTCATTTATGTTTGCGGCCGACCTGTATAAGGAGCTTCATATTGATGCAGAGGTCTGTTTCATAAAGCTGGCTTCTTATAAAGGAACAAAATCAACCGGCCATGTAATAACGGCTATTGGCCTCGATATGGACCTGTTTGGCCGGGATGTGGTTATAGTTGAAGATATTGTAGACACAGGCAAAACACTCAGCGAATTTTTACCCCAGTTACACCACCAGCAACCTGCCTCGTTAAAGATTGTAGCCCTGCTGCACAAACCCGAAGCAACGGTATTTCCCATTACCATCGATTACCTTGGTTTTTCCATCCCGAACAAGTTTGTAGTAGGGTATGGCCTTGATTATGACGGATTGGGTAGAAATATTCCGGAAATCTACAAGCTGATTGAATAGGAGTTGATATGATATTCAGTTGCATCAGTTAACGGTCAGACTTGTTAACCGGTTAGCTACGTAATCTACATCATCATATTGAAACATGCGTACGCCATATTAACCTTCTTCCTGTTTATTATTACCGCGCATGCGCAGTATTATCTACGCGGTGAAATCAGGGACGAAAAGAATAATCTTCTGTCGAATGCACGCATTTTGCTTCATTCTACCGGTTATGTGTATTCATCAGGAAGCAGCGGCTCATTCGGCATTATGACCGCCAGGCATGTTGACTCCGTTACCATTTCCCTCGATGGCTATCAGCCACTCTCTATAAAACTGGAAACCGCCAGGTTCCACTCCCTTGTTCTGAAAACATTATATACTTCGGCCAATCTGCAAAAGAACCGGCTGCTCTCCTTTACCCGCAATTTAAAACCCGGTGAACGGCGTAACTGGACGGTAGGCACAGAAACCTACAATTCGTTACTGGAAAATGATTTTGTGCTGGCTGAAAAATATCCTGAAACCGGGTTTGCCATCAATACCGATAAAGCATCGTACAGCAATGTGCGCCGCTTTTTGAATATGAATACAACCGTGCCGCCCGATGCGGTGCGTACCGAGGAACTGTTGAACTATTTTAGTTTTAAATACATGCCCCCGCCTGAGGATAGTGTATTCGGGTTTAACTCGTATGTATCTGAATGCCCCTGGAACAAAACGAACCAGTTGCTCACGCTTCAGATCTCAGCGCGTAAACTGGATCCGGAAAAAATACCCCCCAGCAATCTTGTTTTTCTCATAGACGTGTCCGGTTCCATGGATATGCCTAACCGCCTGCCCCTGTTGAAATCTGCCTTTACCTTATTGGTAAATAACCTGCGCGATAAGGATACTATTTCCATTGTAGTGTATGGCAGCACCATTGGCATATGGTTGCAACCCACCTCGGGCAAGGAGAAAGCGAAGATCCGTAAATCTATCGAGGAGTTATACCCGGGAGGAGCAACACCGGGTGAGTCGGGCATCAGAACAGCGTATAATTTGGCTAAAAGTCAGTTTATAAAGGGCGGTAATAACCGCGTTATCCTGGCTACCGATGGTGATTTTAATGTGGGCCAAACAAGCGATGATGAGCTGGAAAAATTAATCACCCTGCATCAGCAATCAGGTATTTATTTAACCTGTTTGGGCGTGGGCATGGGAAATTATAAAGATTCGAAACTGGAAGTGCTGGCGAAAAAAGGAAACGGCAATTTCGCCTACCTCGATAATGAACGCGAAGCCGAAAAAGTGCTGGTAAAGGAATTAACACAAACGCTGTACAGCGTAGCCGATAACGCCTTCCTGAATATTGATTTCAATGCCGACCTGGTTAAACAATACCGGTTAATTGGTTTTGATAACAAATGGAAAGCGCTGGTTGATTCGGTGAGTGAACTGGATGGGGGAGAAGTAGGTTCAGGTCATTCGGTGATCGCCTTGTTTGAAATAGAACCGGTTTTTGCAACGGGGCAACCTGTTACCAACATGGCCAACCTGGCTAAAATAAACGTACGCTATAAATTACCCAACGATACATTACAACGCTATACCACCTATCGCTGTCCGTATAATGTTACCTCTTTTGCGAGCCTGCCGCCAACTTACCGGTTTGCTTCTTCCGTAGCCATGTTTGCCGCCCTGCTGAAGGATTCAAAGTATGCCCAAAAGTATAGCTGGAGCGAAGTAATAAAGCTGGCTACCGAATCGGAGGATGCGCAGGATGCCGTTCAGAAAGAATTTATTGAGATTGTTGAGAAGGCGAAAAAGGTTTATGGTAGGGAAAGAAAACGGAAGAAGATCATTTAAGAATGTGAAAATGGAAAACCCTGAGCGTCGGATATTGAACGCTAAAAATAAAACGCGGAATACCGCATAGTGCAGCATTCCGCGTTGAATAGTATACGTTAAACATTACGAGAACATTTCCCGCACTTTATCAAAAAAGCTTTTATCAGATTTCTCAGGTTGTGGTTTGAAGTTAGGCGAGCTGTTCATTTGCTCCAGCTGTGCTTTTTCTTCAGCCGACAGGTTTTGCGGCGTCCATACATTCACATAGATCAGTTGATCGCCTTTTTCGTAAGAGTTCACACCGGGGAAGCCTTTGCCTTTCAGGCGGAATATTTTTCCGCTTTGGGTGCCGGCAGGAATTTTAATGCGCGCCTTACCGTCGATGGTAGGCACTTCAACAGAAGTACCAAAACAGGCATCGGGGAAAGTAATATGCAGTTCGAATGCCACATTCAATCCATCACGATGCAGGTCTTTATGTTGTTCCTCTTCAATTAAAACGATCAGGTCACCGGGAGGGCCGCCGCGTTCACCGGCATTACCTCTGCCACCCAGGCTCAGCTGCATGCCTTCGCCAACACCGGCAGGAATATCGAGGGTAACGGTTTCTTCACCATATACTCTTCCTTCGCCTTTACAGCTGCCGCATTTGGCTGTGATGGTAGTACCTTCCCCATTACATTGCGGACAGGTAGTTACCGTTTGCATTTGACCCAGGAATGTATTGGAAACCCGGCGAACCTGTCCACTGCCACCGCAGGTGCCACAGGTTTGAACGCTGCCTTTATCTTTTGCGCCACTGCCCTGACAAGTGCTGCAGGGCACGTGTTTTTTTACTTTAACCTGTTTGGTAACGCCTTTGGCTATCTCCTCATACGTCAATTTGATCTTGATACGCAGGTTGCTGCCACGAACACCCCGCATCCGCTGGCCGCCTCTTCTTCCGCCGCCACCGCCACCAAAAAAGCTACCGAATAAATCATCGCCGAAGATATCGCCAAACTGGCTGAAGATATCTTCCATATTGCCCTGACCGCCACCATAGCCGCCACGGCCGTTACCTTGTACGCCGGCATGCCCAAAACGGTCGTATTGGGCGCGTTTGTCGGCATCGCTCAGCACTTCATAGGCTTCGGCAGCCTCCTTGAATTTTTCTTCGGCTCCTTTATCACCAGGGTTACGGTCAGGGTGAAACTGCATGGCTACCTTGCGATAGGCTTTTTTCAGTTCATCTTGCGATGCGCCTTTGGAAACCCCTAATATTTCGTAATAATCTCTTTTCGACATTATATTGATTTGAAAATTTATTTCCCAACTACGACTTTGGCGAAGCGGATAATTTTATCATTCATTAAGTAACCTTTCTGAACTTCATCAACCACCTTGCCTTTCATTGCGGGTGTGGGAGCCGGAATTTCCGTAATGGCCTCATGCTGATCGGGATTGAAATCGGTGCCAATGGTTTGCATGGGTTTTACGCCCCTGTTCTGGAGTGTACTTTTTAACTTGTTAAATACCAGCTGAATACCTTCTTTCAACAGGGCATTATCACTGTTCTGTAATTGCTTTTCGGCGCGGTCGCAATCGTCCAGCACTTCCAGCAGGGAGGTAATAACCTCTTTACCAGCGGTGTTTATCATTTCAACGCGTTCCTTGGCCGTACGGCGTCTAAAGTTTTCAAACTCAGCTGCCTGGCGCAGGTATTTGTCTTTCAGTTCAGCAATTTCTGCCTGAAGCTTACTTACCTCATCTTCACTGGCAACAGGTTCGTTCAAATGCGAAGAGCCGCTGATGCTTTCGTCGGTGTTAATGTCCATTCCAGCATTGGTGCCGTTTTCCCGGTTCACTGTGTTTTTTTCATTATCTGCCATAACTAGTGCTTAGTGTTTTATTCACTTTCAAAAACTGCAATATTGACGGTCAAAACCGCTTCCGGATAGGTCCGGAACCGGTCATTTTTTGCGTTAAAAGTAACGCTGCCTTAACGGCGGCGCTAAAAATACCAATTTTCACTGGTAAAGCTATATCTGTCAATTATTTTGCCAGTAGGCCCTGGGGAGTCAAAATGTCTTAATTATAACTTTTTTAGGGTAAAAAAGACATTCACTTCTGCCTGTCGGGCGGGTGCAAAGGTAATATGGAAAAGGCAGTAGGCAATGCGCCCGGATGACCTATTCGGACGGGGGTAGAATGCAAAGGGAAATTGGCAAAAGGCAAGGGGTAAAGGGAAAAACCGGGAAGCGCTCTCAGCCTTTGGCAGATCGCAAAATATGATTTCGGCGATCCGGAACTGAGAACTTATACAAAGAACTCAATAAGAACTAACGAACTAAATAACCAGGGTATTCGAAATCCGGAACTATGAACTTCATATGTTAAGCTTTAAACTAATGAATGAATTGCAAAACATTATAGTACGATACATCTTTAACCTAAACTAACCATTTTTTTACCGTTTGCAGCAAATTCCCTTAACTACACCTCTAAATCAGATACATTTAATTGTGGTTCTTCGAATTAATTATAATACCGGTTATTGATATATGTTACGTTAGCTATTTATCCCTGAGTTAATTATCAATTAATAAAATATATAAAAAAATACAGGATAAATAGCGGATACTAACGGTGTCTCAAAAACGTGAATTTTTATTTTGGTGAACCTGATTAATCGCTAATTTTAGTTCACAGCATTTTCACAACCAAACATTTCACAAAATCATCATTTATGCCCTCAAAGCTAACTGTTAGGTTGTGGCTAGCCATACTATTGCTATTACCTGCCACAACGATCCTTGCTCAGCAAAAAACTATTACTGGTAAAGTAACGGACTCTAACAACCAGCCCATCAACGGCGCCACGGTGACCGTGAAAGGGTCGAACGTTGCTTCGCAAACCAATGGAGAAGGACATTTCTCTATCTCTGTTCCTGGTACCTCCTCCGTGTTGGTGTTCACTTCTGTTGGTTATGAACCACAGGAGATGCCGGTTGGTAGTAATATTCTGCTGAATGTTTCTTTGAAAACAGCTACTTCCAATTTGAATGAAGTAGTTATCACGGGTTATACTGCCCAACGGAAAAAAGATATTACCGGTTCCGTGGCAGTGGTGGAAGTAGATAACATGCGTCAAATCCCCACCGGCACCCCTGAGAAAGCGTTACAGGGCCAGGCCGCCGGTGTAACGGTTGTTACTTCCGGTGCTCCGGGCGGTAACAGCAACATCAGGATTCGTGGTATTACTTCCGTAGGTTCAACCGATCCGCTGGTGATCATCGATGGAACGCAGGGTAACCTGCACGACATTAACGTGAACGACATCGAGTCTATCCAGGTATTGAAAGACGCCGGCGCCGCCGCTATTTATGGGGTGCGTGGTTCAAATGGCGTAATTGTCGTTACCACCAAACGCGGCAAATCGGGCAAAGTAAGGGTAACTTACGATGCCTATGTGGGTACACAGCGCCCGCTGAAAGATGGGTTTAACATTGCCAATACCCAGGAAACGGCCAATGCCATTCAACAGGGGTACATCAACAGCGGGCTTACCCCGGGCCACAAACAATTGGGCACCGGCAATACCCCCGTTATACCCGATTACATTACGCCTACTGCCGCCAAGGAAGGCGATCCAAACACTGATCCCTCTACGTACAAACTGTACGATAACCAGATCACCAAAACCAATAAAGCTGGTACCGACTGGTTCCATGAGATCTTTAAACCAGCGCCCATCACCAGCCATAACCTGTCCGTTTCGCAGGGCACTGACAAATCGACTTTTTATTTATCAGTAAATTATTTCGATCAACAGGGTACCATGATCGAAACATACCAAAAACGATATTCTGCCCGTATCAATACAACTTTCAACCTGAACAATAAGATCCGCATTGGCGAGAATGCCTATGTATTCTATAAGCGTAACCCGGGTGTGCCCGATAACAACCAGGACGAGGATAACGCCATTTCCATGAGTTACCGCGAAAGCCCGCTTATTCCGGTGTATGATATCAAAGGCAATTTTGCCGGAACCGGATCGCAGGGATTGGGTAATGCAAAAAACCCGGTAGCTCAGCTGAAACGTACTGCCAATAATAAGGATAACGACTGGCAGGTACAGGGCAACGTATTTGCAGAAGTTGACCTGTTTAAACACTTCACTGCACGTACCAGTTTCGGCGGTTTTTTTGATAACCATTACTGGAATATGTTCTCTTATACCGCGTATGAAAATGCAGAGAACAACAAGAACCCGAATGGTTTTACAGAAAACTACATGTACAACACCAGCTGGACGTGGACCAATACCCTGACGTATAACACCCAGATCAAAAGCCATAACATAAAAGTGCTGGTGGGTACAGAAGCGATCAATAACTATCAGCGTGGTTTGTTTGGAACCCGTAATGCTTATCCGTTGACCGGCCCTGGTAACCTCACCGTTGATCCCAATTTGTGGACCTTGTTGTTCGGCCCACCCAATGGCCAGGTAACAGGTAACCTGAACATCAACGGCGGTACCAACATCGATGCTAAAAACCCGGCTACACCTGTTCAGAGTTCCCTCTATTCACAATTCGGACGTGTTGATTACAACTTCGACGACAGATACCTGTTGAGTGGTACCTTACGCCGTGATGGTTCTTCAGTGTTCGATAAAAGCCAGCGCTGGGGTGTATTTCCATCAGTTACAGCCGGCTGGCGGATCTCACGCGAGAAGTTCTTCGGAAATGTTAGCTGGTTAAACGAATTGAAGCTGCGTGGCGGTTGGGGTAAACTGGGTTCAATCAGTAATATCAGTCCTACCAACGCCTACACCCTGTTTAACCAGGCGGCAGCCAATTCTTATTACGATATCGGTGGTACCAACAATACTTCGCTATTGGGCATATACCACAGCCAGAATGGTAACAAACAAACTACCTGGGAAGAAGACATCATTACCAACATTGGGTTCGATGCGAGTTTGTTGGAAAACAAGCTGACCTTCTCATTGGAGTGGTATAAAAAAGCCATTAGTGGTTTGCTGTTTAGACCATTGCTGGCTGCAACCGCCGGCGGTCCTTCTGCGCCATTCCTGAACGCTGGTAATATTCAGAATACCGGTATTGATATTGCCGCTACTTACCATGGCAATGTAGATGATTTCCGGTTCGACATTACTGGTACATTCACTTCTTACCACAACAAAGTGAAAAGCCTGCCCGGTGGTATTAAATATTACGACCAGGAAAGTACGGGCTCAAACCGCTTTGGCGCTTTCTCCCGGCTGCAACCAGGACAGGCTTTGGGGGCTTTCTATGGCTATGAAGTAGTTGGCCTGTTCCAAAGTGATGATGATGTAAACAAATCACCCAGGCAGGAAGCAGCGGCTCCTGGCCGGTTCAAGTTCCGCGATGCAAACGGTGATGGCAAGATCAGCGATAGTGACCGGGTGTTCTTTGGTAATCCCAATCCAAAATTCACCGCCGGTTTAAACCTGGAAGCAAGTTATAAGAACTTCGATTTCTCGGCCTTCTTTTATACTTCTGTAGGAAACGACGTTATAAACTACGTACGTTACTGGACCGATTTTCCCCAGGTGTTTGACGGTGCTATGAGTAAGGATGCGGCGCTCAATTCCTGGACGCCCACCAACACCGGCGCTAAAGTGCCCCGGTTGGAACGCGGCGCCAACTTCAGCACCACCACTAATTTCAACAGCTATTATCTTGAAAATGGTTCGTTCCTTAAGTGTAAGTCAATGGTGTTAGGATATAACATTCCCTCAGCCAAAATAAAACAATTCGGTATTGACCGGTTGAGGATCTACATACAGGCCGCTAACCTGTTCACGATCACCAAGTATACCGGCCTCGATCCGGAGTTAACCAGTTCTGATTTTCGTGACAACACGAACTTCGGGATCGACTTTGGTAACTTCCCTTCAAACCAGCGGAATTACCTGTTTGGGGTAAACGTAACATTCTAACACTGAAATCAAAGCAATTATGAAATTAAGAACATTTCAATTCAGATTGACGGCAGCGGTTTCAGTAAGCACACTGGTACTGGTACTTGCCTGCGGAAAAAACTTCCTCGATAAAAAGCCATTGGGTGCATTCAGCCCTGATCAATTATACAACGCAGCGGGCGTTTCCGGATTGCTGGTAGGCGCTTACCACATGGTAAGCGGCGAAGGTGGTGTTACGTCCGGAAACAACTATGCCTCAGGCGCCTCTAACTGGGCGTTTGGCAGTGTTGCCGGCGGTGATTCCTATAAAGGTTCAACACCCAGCGACCAGGGCGATGTGGTGTTTATTGAAACCTGGGCCTATAATGCCAATAACCCGTATTTTAATTTTAAATGGCAGGCCTTGTATGATGGGGCGCAACGCGCCAATGATGTAATACGCACCATGGCAAAGGTTACTGATTTAGATGATGCGTCTAAAAAAATAATGTTGGCGGAAGCCTATTTTTTAAGGGCTCATTTTCATTTTGAAGCCAAGAAAATGTGGAACAACGTGCCCTTTGTTGATGAAACCATCACGTACGTTGCTAACAACACCAACGTACCAAACATAGATGCTTCTGGCAATTATGTTGACATTTGGCCCAAGATTGAAGCCGATTTTCAAAAGGCGGTAAATGATCTGCCTGAAAAACAACCGCAGGTGGGGCGGGCCAATAAATCAGCGGCTATTGCCTACCTGGGAAAAGTATATTTGTACGAACACAAATATGCCCTGGCAAAAGCGCAGTTCGATAAAATAATCCCTGCGCCCTACGGTTCAGGTAATGGACAAACAAATTATGGCCTGCCATACCACCTGGTGAATTTCGAGGACAACTTCAACGCGGCTACTGATAACAGTGCAGAATCGATCTTTGCTTACCAGTCGGTAGTAAATGATGGTTCGGGCACTAATGGTAACTATGGCGATGTGTTGGGCTTCCCCAACAGTGCAGGCCCCGGTGGCTGCTGCGGTTTTAATAATCCAAGTATTTCACTGGCCAATTCATACAAGACCGGTGCTGATGGGTTGCCGATGCTTGATACATATAACAGCGGTCCAACTGTAAGCGATCCTGCCACCCCTTACACCGGTACCCTGGATCCGCGCATTGATTTAACGATGGGCCGGCCTGGCATTCCTTTCTTCGACTGGGGTCCAACTCCTACCAATACGTGGGTACGCGACCCGGGATCGAATGGTTACTTCAGCCCCAAAAAGAATGTGTATGCCAAATCACAACAAGGCGTATTGTCATCAACGGAAACCAGCTTCTGGGGGCCAACGCAACTGGATGCCAACAACGTAAACCTCATTCGTTTTGCTGATGTTTTGTTATGGGCGGCAGAATGTGAAATTGAATTGAACAATTCTGACAGAGCATTGGCGTTGGTGAACTTCGTTCGCAACCGGGCAGCAGATCCAAGCGGCTGGGTATATAAAGGCAGTGATTACGATGCCGGCGCCGGTAAATATAAAGTGCAGGTTGCCCCGGCAGATAACTATTTGATAAAGCCTTATCCGGCTGGTGCATTTGCCGATAAAACATATGCATTAAAAGCTATCCGGTTCGAAAGAAAGCTGGAATTGGCCATGGAAGGCACCCGCTTCTTTGATCTGGCACGTTGGGATAATGGCACAGGAACAGTGATGGCGCCTGAGTTGAATGCTTTTGCTACTGCAGAACGGCAACGGCCTACCATCTTTGCCATTAACACATCCGCTACGTTTACCCCGAAAAAGAATGAATATTTCCCAATACCTCAACAACAAATAGATATTGAGAACGCATTCGGAACAGTTAACCTGAAACAGAATCAAGGATACTGATCCGGATTATCATAGAACGTGAAAATGCTGTACAAAAGTAGTCGTGCCACGTCCTGTAATCAGGAGCCGTGGCACGACTCTGTTTAATATAAAAGCGATTGTTTCATGAAGCACTGTTATGTATTAATACCCTTCTTTACCATCATACTTGGTTCGGCCTGTAAACAAAAAAGTACCCTGTTCCAGGCGGTGAAATCATCGCATTCAGGGATCCACTTCAACAACACCATTGTAGAGAACGATAGTATTAACCCGTTGGATATGACAAATATTTACAACGGCGGCGGTGTAGGTATTGGTGATTTCAACAACGATGGGTTGCAGGATGTGTATTTCACCGGCAGCCTGGTGCCCAATAAACTGTATCTGAACAAAGGCGATCTTACTTTTCAGGATGTAACCCAGCAGGCGGGTGTAGCTGGCGAAGGACGCTGGTGCCGCGGCGTTAGTGTGGTAGATATTAACAATGATGGTCTTACCGACCTGTATGTATGCGCCTCCATGTTAAAGACGGGTGCACAGCGGCAAAATCTCTTATACGTTAACCAGGGTGTTGATAAGAACGGCATTCCGAAATTCAGAGAGCTGGCGGCCGATTATGGATTGAACGATACCACGTTTAGTACGCAGGCCGCTTTTTTTGATTATGACAACGATGGCGATCTGGACATGTACCTCGCGGTAAATGAGATCAGGGAAAAGGACAACCCCTCGGTGTTCAGACCAAAAATTACCGATGGCTCGCATTTCAGTACCGGGCGTTTGTATCGCAACGATTATAATGAACAGCTGAAACATCCGGTGTTTACCAATGTATCGAAAGAAGCTGGCGTAACCATAGAAGGGTACGGGCACGCCGTATCCATTGCCGATTTTAATAAAGACGGCTGGAAAGATATTTTTGTGACCAATGATTTTCTCCCCAATGATCTGTTGTACATCAACAACCACAATGGCACGTTTACCGATAAAGCAACCTCCTATTTCAAGCATACTTCTTTTTATGGCATGGGCCAGGATGTAGTAGATATCAACAACGACGGGCTGGCCGATGTAGTGGAACTGGATATGAATCCTGAAGACAATTTTCGCAAAAAAATGATGCTGCCAGCCAACAGTTATTCATTATACCAGAACTCAGATTATTACCACTATCAATACCAGTATATCCGCAATACCCTGCAATTAAATATGGGACCCCGGGTATTGCAAAAAGACTCAGTTGGCGGACCCGTGTTTGCCGAGATCGGATTTTTGGCAGGCATTGCCGAAACGGATTGGAGTTGGGCGCCACTGGTGCAGGATTTTGATAACGATGGCTGGCGCGATATTGTGGTTACTAATGGCTATCCAAAAGATGTAACCGATCATGACTTTACCGCCTTTCGCAGCCAGTCGATCAGGCTGGCCAGTAAAAAATTTATACTCGATCAGATACCACAGGTAAAAATTCATAACTACGCCTTTCACAATAATGGTAACCTTACTTTCACCAACGCCACTGACGACTGGGGATTAACCACGCCTTCTTTTTCGAACGGCGCTGCCTGGGCCGATCTGGATAATGATGGTGATCTTGATTTTGTAGTGAACAATATCAATGATGAGGCTATGGTGTATAAAAATACCCTGCGCGATAACAAATCCGATAGCGCCCATTATTTGCGCATTCATTTACAGGGTGCCGCCAATAACAAAAACGGACTGGGAACTTTTGTAGAGCTCTATTACAAAGGTCATCGACAGGTGTATGAGCAATCGCCGGTGCGTGGTTATTTATCATCCGTACAAAGCGATGCGCACTTTGGGTTGGGCACATTTACCCAGGTTGATTCTCTTTGCATTAAATGGCCCAATGGCCACATGCAGGTGTTACAAAATGTAAAGGCCGACCAATTGATAACCGTAGAACAGGCCAAAGCAACAACGCCCTATACCTGGCAACAACCGGTGTTGGCCAATAATGCCTTGTTTACTGATATTACAGCCACCACTGGTATACAGTATACTCAAACTGAAAATGATTTTATTGATTTTTATATTCAGAAGCTATTGCCTCATAAGTTGTCGGAGTATGGCCCGGCTATGGCCGTAGGAGACCTGGATGGCAATGGGCTCGATGACTTGGTATGTGGCGGCTCCTCCGGTTACAGCGCTACCATGTTATTGCAAACCCCGGGCGGACAATTCACTTCAAAACTATTGCAACCTAATGCGAGTGAACAAACCAAACGGGGTGAAGACATGGGCATTGCCCTGTTTGATGCGGATGGTGATAATGACCTTGACCTGTTTATCGCCGGTGGCGGGTACGAACATGCGGCTAATGATACTGCGTATGGAGATAAATTATTCATCAACGATGGCAAAGGCCGGTTTGTGTTAAGCACAACCGCTATCCCAAAAAACTATACCAGCAAATCGTGTGTGCGTGCAGCTGATTTTGATAAAGATGGAGATCTGGACCTGTTTATCGCGGGCAGGGTAGAACCGGGCAGTTACCCCAAACCGGTGTCCAGCTTTATATATCGCAATGATTCAAAACCAGGCGCCCCCAGCTTTGTTGACGTCACTCACTCCGTTGCTTCCTGTTTGACTAACATAGGACTGGTGTGCGACGCCGTATGGACAGATTTTGACAACGATGGCTGGCCCGACCTGGCATTGGCAGGGGAGTGGATGCCGCTTACATTTATAAAGAATACCCAGGGGGTATTTAATAATATCACACCTCAAACCGGCATTCAGGATAAAACCGGTTGGTGGACGAGCCTGGTGCCTGGGGATTTTGATAATGATGGCGACATAGATTATATAGCCGGTAACCTGGGGTTGAATTCATTTTACCGGGGCAATGCCAACTATCCCGTTCACATGTATGCCAAAGATTTTGATAACAATGGGGTGTATGATGCCATCCCCTCTTTATATCTGCCGGCCAGTGCCGGAAACCCGCAACGGCAGGAGTTCATTGCCGAAATGCGCGACGATGTGGTGAAACAGGTGGTTGGGTTCAAAGCAAAATACCCGAACTACAAAAATTATGCGGCCGCTCCGTTTAGCCAGATGTTCACTCCCGAAGAAATGAAAAACACCCTGGTGGTGAAGGCTGATCTCTTTGCGCATTGTTTGGTAAAGAACGAGGGCAATGGCAGGTTTGAATTACAACCCCTTCCGGTAGCAGCACAGTTCTCCTGTTTGAATGGCATGCTGGCGCAGGATTTCAATGGCGATGGCAATCTGGATGTGCTTATTAACGGCAATGATTATGGCACAGAGGTATCAGTTGGCCGCTACGACGGTTGTGATGGGTTGTTGTTGCAGGGCGATGGCAAGGGTGGATTTACCCCGCTTAGTTTGTTGCAGAGCGGCATTTTTGTTCCAGGTAATGGCAAGTCGCTGGTACAATTAAAAAATGCAGCCGGAAATTATATGCTGGCGGCAGCACAGAACCGGGGCCCGTTAAAAATATATGCATTGAAAAAGCCTGTGCGTTGTGAACCGGTTGGTCCATTGGAGGTGAAGGCTTTAGTAAAATACCAGAACGGTAAAACGCAGGCGCGGGAATTGAATTACGGCGCTTCGTTCCTGTCACAATCCGGCCGGTTTATTATGCTGGATAGTACCATAATTAGCGCGGAGATTATTGACAATAAAGGGAATAAGCGGGTTATAACCCTCAGACAATAGGGGGCGGGGCAAAAAGTCTTACTTTTGCGCCGATGAATCAGGTAATATTAAAAAAGAAGATCAGTATGCGGGTGGCAAACGGGCATCCCTGGATCTTTGCCAATGAAGTAAATGAGGCTCCTGAAGGGGTAAATCCCGGCGATATTGTTGATGTATACACCCACGATAAAAAATTTATCGGAAAAGGGTACATCAACCCCCGCTCGCAGATACTGGTGCGCCTGCTTACCCGTAAAAAAGAAGATGTAATAAATGAGGAGTTTTTCTACAACCGCCTGTTGGAGGCCTGGCAATACCGCCAGCAATTAGGGTATGTAGAAAATTGCCGGCTTATTTTCGGAGAGGCCGATTACCTGCCCCAATTAATCATCGACAAGTTCAATGATTACTTTGTCATTCAAACCCTGGCGCTGGGCATCGATGTTTGGAAACCCGCCATTGTAGCCGCGCTGGAAAAGATCTTCAAGCCAAAGGGCATCTATGAACGCAATGATGTGCCGGTACGGGAACTGGAAGGGTTACCGCAACATAAGGGATTTTTATCGGCGCCTTTTGATACTAAGATCACCATTCAGGAGAACGGACTGAAGTTCTTTGTGGATATTGAGAATGGTCAAAAAACAGGTTATTTCCTCGATCAGCAGGATAACCGCCGCGCCATTCAGCATATTGTAAAAGGAGCCGATGTATTAGGCGCCTTTACTTATACCGGTACTTTTGAAATTCATGCCGCTCATTACGGGGCAAAGTCGGTGCTGGGGCTTGATATATCTCAAAACGCAGTAGACCAGGCTAACCGCAATGCCGCGCTGAACGGCGTTGACAAGATCTGCCGGTTCGAATGCATGAATGCGTTTGATGTACTGAAAGCCTGGGGTAAAGAAGGAAAGCAGTATGATGTGGTGATGCTCGATCCGCCTTCGTTTACCAAAACAAGGGAGAATATTCAAAAAGCCATTACCGGTTATAAAGAGATCAACCTGCGGGGGATGAAGCTGGTAAAACCCGGTGGTTTCCTGGTCACTTCCAGTTGCACCAACCTGATACAACCCGATCTGTTCCTCGAGATCATTCAGTTGGCGGCCAAGGACGCCCGAAGAAAGATCAGACAGGTAAGCTTTCTAACCCAATCGGCCGATCACCCCATTGTATGGGGATGGGAGAACACCCATTATTTGAAATTCCTGATTGTTCAGGTTTTATAAAAGCACGAAATAAACAAAGCCCCTGATAAAATATCGGGGGCTTTGCCTTTATAATAAACTGAATGAGACCTTATTTAGAAACCTGGAATTTACCTGAATCTATTACTTTACCGTTCTTGTCTTTTAACTGGAAGATGTAAATACCACGGTAAAAATCGTTCAGGTTAACAGTGGTTTTGGGTGTAATGTTATTT
Source organism: Niastella sp. (assembly GCF_045805085.1). Classification (NCBI taxonomy): domain Bacteria; kingdom Pseudomonadati; phylum Bacteroidota; class Chitinophagia; order Chitinophagales; family Chitinophagaceae; genus Niastella; species Niastella sp. The sequence goes on along the minus strand of NZ_JBJMLX010000169.1, from coordinate 7,082 downwards.
ATTTCCTGTACTTTCTTTCCAATGAAGTTATAGATCTGAAGGTTGTAATTTTTATCGTAACCGCTTTGAAAATCAAAGGTGATAATGGAAGTAGCCGGGTTAGGATAGAACTTTACAACAGCGGGTGCAGGGATTCCTCCGGGAGTTCGGTCCTGGCTTTTGGCTTGTAAAGTCAATAAAAGGATAGTGGACAATGCGTAAAAAATCTTCATGCACGATGATATTTTACAATTATTGTTCAAGATACTTCCGTTTGTTCAAAATTACAAATCCTTTAGGAATAAACAGGGCTTTGATAAGGGAATCTGCTTACAATTTTGTACACAGTTGGATTTTTAACCTTATTTTAATTGATATTAATCAACTAATTAAACCCAGGCTGGCCTGAATTGCTTCGAAATCAGGAAGGTCACCGGCGTTTGCTAACACCTGGGTATACTGTACAATACCTTTCTGGTCAATCACAAAAGAAGCTCTTTTTGAAACGCCTTTCATATTATAATTCCAGTCTTCATATATCGCGTTGTAAAGCCTGGATACTTCTTTATTAAAATCGCTCAGCAAAGTGAATTGAAAACCCTGATCTTCCTTAAACTTTGCCAGCGTGTATAAAGAGTCTACACTAATACCCAATACCTCGGCATCGATATTATTAAACAGGCTCAGGTTATCGCGTACATAACAAAGCTCTTTGGTGCAGGTACTGGAAAAAGCGAACGGGAAAAAAAGCAGTATTACTTTTTTGCCTTTTAAACTATGTAGACTTACCTGGTTCTTGGCGGAATCGAACAAAGTAAAATCGGGTGCGGGTTGACCGTTAGCAATCATAATGTGAAAATTTGAAAATGAAGAACAGGAGGCAAGTTAATTAAAATCACCTTACTGTATTATTGTACTATCATTTTCACATTTGCTGATCCTAGTTCGTCGCCAGCGCCAGGATGTTCTTTTGCAATTCTATATATCGTTTATAAAATCTTCGCAGTGGTTCATATTGCGGATCGCGAAATGACAGATCCGTTAGTCCGTTACCCACGGTAACATATTGTATCAGCATATCGTGGTCGAAGAAGAACACTTCCCCATGCTTTATTTCATCTTCATAATAGGAGAGAAAATCCGTTTCATACAACTCCATACAGATCAACCGGTTCCTGCTCATGTAGTAAGTTTCAGTATACTCCAGTGAATCAACCCGGTAGCGAACTTCAAATACAATGATATTATTATTGTGAACGGTGTAATACCAGGTCTCTTTCAGCGGGTCATCTTTCCCTTTTATTTTATTCAGGTAAAAGGTGCGTTGCGATTTAAGTGAGAGGCTGTCTGTTTCATGGATCACCTGGTCGATATTCGTTCGCCAGTCGTACCTGCTTTGTGTAAACGCAGTTGAAGAAAGAGCCAGGGCAACAATGGTCATAAGCATTGTTATTGGCAGTCCGGTTGGTTGGTGCGGACGGCGGGAGGTTGCTATCGCTGCCGGAATTCTCATGTTTATTAAATTTAAGATTTTATCAGCGAATTAAAAATACCAAACACTAAAAAAAATGACATGTGGATTAGTTTTCCAGGGGAGGGAAGTAATGGTGGTTGGGGGTTTGGCACAAATAGGAAAAAGGCAGTCAGTCAGATACTCAGCAGCGATATTTACTTATTACAATAAGTGTACCCGACTCATGGGTTTGTAACTTTTTACGGCTGCACTTATTTATAAATTTCAACAAACGTTTCCGTGTTTGTTTTGTTCGGCAGTGAGTTACTTTTAACGAAATGGTTCTAATTCATTGTTGTTTAATTCGTATTCTAAAACGCGTCGTTATGGTCCTGAAAAAGCTTGCTATTACAACCTGCGTTCTCCTCTTCACCTTATTCGTAAAATCTCAACCCAACGTTGCTTTAACGCCTCCTATGGGATGGAATAGCTGGAATTTATTTGAAGAAGAAGTATCTGATAAATTAATCAGGGGAATAGCCGATGCAATGGTGGCTTCGGGCATGGCCCGGGCTGGTTATCAATATATAGTGCTGGATGATTATTGAGTGGATGGCCGTAAATAATGAATTGTTTCCCGGTCCGGTGCGGTTCCCCCAGGGAATAAATTTTGAGGAACAGGATGCCAACACTTTTGCGAAGTGGGGAATCGATTACCTCAAATACGATTATTGTAACGTAAGGCCTTCTTTTTAATCCATAGCCTTAAAATTTCGGACATAACATTTTGTATTGGGCGCTGTTGTCGTGGTGCAAAAAGCCGATGTAACAGAGTGATAATTCAAATCCGCCCCGCCCCATGCTGGCAGTTTTTAGCTGTGATACGTTTACATCGTAACTCAGGGCGGTTGACAGGTGGCCCCATTCAATTTTCACCACCGGCACCAGTGCATCCTTCCAGCGAAGTAATAAACCACCGCTCAATATATAGGTGGGGTTGTTGTCCAGGTCGTATGCCAATTTATAAGAGTATAAAAAGCCCCCAATGGTTTCTGTATAGTTGCCCTGTATGCTATGGTCTGCTTGCAGGGTAAGAGAGGAAACTTCGTCCAGGCTCCATTTTACGCCAATAGATCCAACGTACTTGGGGTTCAACTCAATGCTGCGATTATGGTAGAAGGAGTTTTTGGGCCGGTTCAGATGATGGTAGGCAGCCCCGATGAACATACTGTTTTGCTGATCGGCGCCAAAGGTGGTATTGAAGCTCATGCCCACACTGGCATCCCAGGTACTGTAATTGGGCGATAACATAGTTTCGCCTGTAGGTAAAGTAGGATCGTACCCTCCACCGCTGTACTGGTTATCGGTAGTGACCTTGGTAAGGTCAATGCTTTTGCGGATCAGTCCGCCCATAAACCCCAACGACAGGTACATGGTTTTTTCATTGCTCAGCGATTTATGGTAATTGAAAGCGGGCAGAATATGCGTGGTGGTTAACCCAACGGTGCCAGCTTTATCAAAAAGGGCCTGCAGGCCGGTTGTAATAAAATCATTGCCGGTACCAAGAGGCATTTTTATTTCCGCGTTCAGCGAACCGGTTTTATAAGCATTGGTGACGCTGTTCCATTGATCGCGGTATACGCCCTGAATACGGTAGTCCCCTGTGTAAATGCCGGCCAGCGAAGGGTTGCGTAGCAGTGGCGCTTCAAAAAATTGCGAAAAATGCAGATCCTGCCCTTTTGCGGTCAGCAGGGAAAGCATCAATATAAAGCCGGCTATAGATCGTTTAAAGCAGCTGCCGGTGATCATAAGTTTTATTTTAGTTTTAATATCTTTTATAAAAAGCACTTGAATTGGCAATGCTGAGCCGTGAAACGTCAAACGTGAAGGGGTTTCCATAATGCAAGATTCACATCTGTATTCAACTTGTTAACTCATCAACCTTTATCAACCCTATCAACTTCCTACTTTATACCTCCAACCCTTCTTCCTAATCGTTAGCTCATCAACTTGTTAACTGATCAACTTGTCAACTTACCCCTACCTCACCAATGCCACATTGCCTTTTACCGGAACGATGGCATTGTTTTCACACACAAATTCTATGATATAAACATATACATCGGGGCTGGCAGGTTTTCCTTTATAGGTGCCATCCCAGCCGCCGGTGGGGGTACGGTCGTTAGCCATAAAATTCATTCTTTCAAACACCATCTCGCCCCAGCGGTTGAAGATGCGCATGCTGTTCACGCGCGCCAAACCAACGCCACGGGGCGCAAAAACATCGTTCACACCATCGCCATTGGGTGAGAAGGTATTGGGGATAAAATAGTTCAACCCATTACACACAACGGTTACCGTAACATCGCTTTGGTTGGTACAGCCATATTCGTCTGTAACCCTCACGGTATACGTGGTAGTTTTTTTGGGATTGGCGTAAGGCGCCGGGCAATCGATACAGCTCAGGTTTTTGTCTGGTGTCCAGTTATAGCTCACTACCTCAGGTCCGTAGGTTACCGGTAAATTAATGCCGGTTCCAACCGGTATTACCAGGCCATCGCCAACGGTAATTGAAGGTGTTGGCGGAACAAATAACATTTTACTGGTAGTATCGGAACAGCCAAGCGCATTGGACGCCTGTAGTTTTGCGACAAAGTTGCCACTGTTTTTAAAGGTTAATGATACGTTTTGTGTAGTGAGCGAGTTGTTATTGCCCAGGTCCCACTTCCAGGTAATGGCCGTATCGGGCACCATTAAATTGCCCTGCAGGTTCAAGGTTGTGTTCAAACAGCCGATGCTGTCACCGGTAATATATGGATCGGGGGTTCGATAAACCCGTATGGTGTCGTTGATTGTTTTACTGCAACCTTGCTGGGTGGTTACGCTTTGTGAAACGGTGTATAAGCCAGGCTGCTGGTAAGAGTGAGCCGGATCCGTAACCGAAGAGGTGGCAGAGCCATCGCCAAAATCCCACGTTCTGGTCACAACAGGGTCGTTACCAATAGTGTAATTAGTAAAATAAACAATGCCTGAATCACAGAACTTTTTTCTATCAACCCCAAAGAAGGGGTCGGCGCCTATTACTTTAATGGGAGGGCCGCCAACGCCAGCAATGCAACCTTGCTTATCAACATATTGAACAGCGGGAGAATAGAAAGCCGGAGATTGGTAAAAGTGCTGATAGGTGGTAGCCATAGAAGTATCAAGGGAGCCATCGCCAAAGTAAAGCGCAAATTTCAGGTTGGGTATAGCAACCAGTGAAAAATCAACCAGTAATTCATTACAGGCATCAAGCGGGCTGTATGTAAGGGTTGTATTGGTTCCGGGATTTAATACATGCACATTTTTACTGGTTGAGTCTTTACAACCTCCATAGCCATACAGGTACAGCTTCGCCGTAAAATCACCATAAGTATTATAGAAATGGGTTGGGTTCAATAATGTGGAGGTGGCGCCATCCCCGAAATCCCATTCCAGGGAATCATAATTTTGTCCCTGGAAGGTAAATTTGGTTTCAATGGGTGGACAAATAGTTAACGTGTCTTCGATGTCAAATGCAGTGACTGGCTTTATAGTAGTAATATAATTTGTGCGCGTTACAGAGTCTTTACAACCCACACGGTCGGTTATCACCAGCTTAACATTGTAAGTAGCATTATTGCCACCATAACTGAATACAGGATCTTTATCAACAGAACTACCACCATTGCCAAAATCCCAAAGATAGGTGAGGACTTTCCCAAAAGAAGAATCGGCAAAATGAATGGCTGACTTGGGACAAACCCTGGTAATGTCAGAAGTAAACCAGGGTTCTGGTGATGTAATGAAAATAGTGTCTGGTAATTTAAAGGTATCAGTGCAACCCATAGCGTCTTGCACAGTTAACTGCGGTACAAATTCTCCGGTATCGGTATAGGTATGTGAATAAGGTGTAGTAGTAAACGATTGTGTTTTGCCATCGCCAAAATTGAATGTCCAGTTGGTTAATGGGCTGCCGGCGCTATTCAGGGTAGAATGATCATTAAATGTAACAATAGCATTCTTGCAACCGCCGGGCGATGCAGCAGTAAAATTGGCGGTGGGGCTTACAACGGTTACTACATTGGCTTTGACTATTGTATCTGTACAGTTGTTAATATCTGTTATGGCAAGACTGATGCTGTGAGCACCGTTCGTAGCAATATTGGCAACATAGGTTGCACCGCCAACCGTGTAAGGGCCGCCATCGATCGACCATTCGTATTTGCTAATGTTTTTTGGGTCGTTGGTGGAGGTAATATTAAAATTGGCATTCTTACAAACGCTTACATTTACCGAGAAATTAGCTATCTCTTTAACCAATTTAACCGTTTCGGCATACGTGCTGCTACACCCGTTCTGAGTTACTGTAAGTGTAACCGGATAATCCTGGTTAAAGCCTGGGAACGTAACCGTTGGGTTTTGTAAGGTAGAACTGCCAGGCGAGCCAGTACCAAATGTCCACGAATAGCTGGCGGGTTTTAATGGATCAGGGTCAACACTTGATGAATCTTTAAACAACACGGTCAGGCTGCCGCAGCTAAATATAGGTCTAAATCTGGCAATTGGAGGTTTTATATGAACGGTCTCGCTAAATATGGGGGACGCACAACGATTGTTGAAAGCAATTAATTTAACGATGAATGTTCCTGAATCTATAAAGATATGGCCAGGGTTCTGTACATCCGAATTAGTGCCATCGCCAAAATCCCATGACCAGCCGTTTACATCGAGGGGCGGAGCAGACTGATCTGTAAATTTGATCATTTCTGAAGCGCAGGCATTTAAATTCGACGCGGTGAAGCTGGCAGTCGGCGGCGTGCCTACCTGCACTCCATCTGCTGCAATGTCTGTTACCGAACATCCACCTTTGGTAGTGATAGTAAGTTTTACTGCATATTTACCCGTAGTGGTATAAATATGAGTGGGGCTCGGATTTGTACTGGTGATCACGGTGCCGTCGCCAAAATCCCATGAATAAGTATCTATGCCATCTACAGAAGTAACATTAGCAGTGGGCGTGTAGGTAAAAGGCACACAACCTCCCGCTTTTCCACTGGTGATCGTTACTGTAGGAGGCACGATTTGAATGATCGCCGGTTTGCTGATCTTTCCTTCACAACCCTGATTATCGGTGAAAATAACAGCCACATTAAAGTTGCCTGCCGAATTATATTGATGGGTAGTGGATTGTCCTGTCCCCGTTCCGCCATCACCAAAATTCCATAACCATTTTACGATGGTGACAGGCGGAGGCGTGGCGTCCTGAAAGTTTACAATCAATGGTGGTTTACAGGCTGCCGCATTGGTAACAGTAAAGTCAATATTAGGACTGGGTTTTATAAATAGCACCTTAACTGCCGAGTCTTTGCACCCTGAGTAATTATTGTACAACTTTATAGTATAACTTCCTGGCGTGGGGTAAATGGTGCTGTCGTTGACATTGCTTGACTGTATGCCGTTGCCAAAATCCCACAGGGTCTTTTGCGGCTTAACTGAGGAATTATTGACGAACCATACCTTTGCGTTTTGACAAGGGGAGTCCAGTACCTTAATGTCGGTTATAGGGCCATTCAGTACCACCGGTTTGGTAATGGTGCCCGAACAACCAAATTCACTGGTGGCAGTAAGG
>NZ_JBJMLX010000168.1:0-23826 GCF_045805085.1 Niastella sp. | reverse complement strand
CTATGAAACCATTATTTCGCCTGCGTTTGCCTGTCTGATCTTTTTCCTGGTGTAATTCTGTTTTAGTTCTTCAATGGTTTGTTGCCAGTCGGGCCCATAGGCGGCGAGCATTTTATGGGTCACTATTTCAGCAAGGCTATCTTCCTCCTGCTGTTTCTGTTGCACATAGTCGTACGCCATAAATGGATATTCCGAGGCTTGAATTTCCTCATCGGTCAACTGGTTGGTGAGCTGTAGTGCCTGTTTACCGGCCTGTAGTTTTTCTTCCTTCCAGCCTTTGTAATCGGCGAATATCCAGGCTTTATAATAGGCAGATACAGCTTGCGATGCAAACCCAAAAGCAACCGCTTCATTGCCGGCTTTCATAAACCATTCCAGCGCTTCTTTTCTTTCTTTCTGGATCTGGCAATCGGCCCCTTTATAGGTATAATATTGCAGCAGCAAGGGTTTTATGGATTCATTGCCGCCGGCAATTTCCTGTTTGCACAACCTGATGCCGGTATCGAGCAGCTCATTGATGCGTTCATGGTCTTTAAAATTGAACAGCATGCCGGCAAACGTGATATAAGCTGTCGCGAGTAAGCTTTTATCGCCTGTCTTTTTACCGCTCTCAATGGCTTTCTCGCCCCATTCATACAGCAGGGGTTTGTTTTTTTTGTTAGCGGCCGCGCCCATTTCGAACATGCATTTTCTGAAAAATGCATAAGGATCGGTAGCGGCGCCCGCGGTGGCAATTTGCCTGATGGCATCCTGCATGCGCAGATCATGCTTCAGGGTTACCGCGTGATCGGCATAGTTTTCAAATACATGGCCCCAGAAATTTCCATCTACATGATCAAACACCAGCAACTGGATGCCGGGTTGTTTGGGTTGCTCCATCCATTGTTGTATCCATTGTTGAAACTGATCGGGGCTGCTCATTTGTTTTGGTAACAAACCGAGCACAAACAACGTGTTGGGTTGCCCAATGAAATTCCGGTAGGATTGGATCATGGCGGGCAACAACTGGTCGCAGGCAGTATAGTCTTTTTCGGTTACGGCCTTCCTGATAGGTGCTACATCCCAAATGCCTTTGCCGGCCCGGGCCAGCAGCTTTTGATTTTGCTCGTCATCATATTCATTCAACCAGTTTTGTAAGAGGGCATGACTGTAAGTACCTGTCTGGCTGAAGGAGGTATAAAAGAAGACAAACAGGTTATCGAGTTTTCCGTGTGGCGATGCTTCCAGCCGGCAAAACCCTTCGTACATGCGATGGTCTTCCGGTTTCAGCATCCAGCGGATAAGGTGGTGTTGAGGCTGGACGTTCTTTTTCCAAACCTGAACCATCTCATCGATGCGAACAGTAATTGGGTTATGTTCATTCATAGTTAAGGTCGCTTATTTTTCAGACTCATAATACGTGAAACGGCAAACGTGAAACGTGAAAGGACTCGCGCAATTCGTCAACTTGTTAACTCGTCAACTGATCAACAATTCAACTTCACCTGCCCACCCACAATAGTCGTCATCATTTTTCCATTTGCTTCTACTGAACCTTCTGAATCCAACGATACTTTGGTTTTGCCAAAAGCGGATACTTCCAAAGCGCCAATATCTACTTTGTTATCGGAACCTATATTCACGGCGCTTTTTGCCAACACATTATTTTCATTCTTACCATAAATGGTGGAGGTTTCGGTGAATTGTCCGTCGAGCACTTTGGAGTTCATGATGATCTCGTCTTCGGCTTCCAGGGTGATCTTTTTGGTCTTCAGTGTGATCTCGTTGGTGGCATCTATCAAAACCGTTTTATTGGATTTGACAGTTATGTTGCCCGCGCCATCGATGAGCATGCTGTTGCCGTCTTTATCTTCCACAAACACACTGCCGTCTTTGTCGTTCATAATAACTTTATTGCCACTGCGGGTTTGCAGGGCTTTTACATCATTGCCGCCATTGCTGTAGCTGTTGCTGGCCTTGCCATGATATACCGTGCCGATGATATAAGGCTTTATAGGGCTATCGCCTTCAAACCCTACAATTACTTCTTCCCCTACTTCGGGAATAAAGAACATGCCTTTGCCGCCGCCGCCGTGCGGACTGGTAACGCGGATCCAGGGCGTTTTTTCTGTGCCATTCATCCAGTGAAATTTAACCCGTACGCGGCCCAGTCCTTTTGGATCGTGGTTATCGGTCACCATGGCGCTTTGCGTTTCTGAATGCGGCATGGCGCCTGTTTTCACCGGTGGCAATTTTATAGTGGAAGGAACTGCTGTAAAGTCGTTGTTGTAATTTCCCTGTCCGTCGAAATAATGGCTGATGGAAAGAACCGTGTATTCGCCATAACTTTCGCCCGCCAGGTTATAGAGATTTTGCCCCTGAATATTTATGTTGCCGCCTATTTTAACACCCGGATGCGCACTGCTGCCTGAAAAGCGAACCGTATTGCTGCTTTGCATGGCCATGCGAATGTTGATGGTATCGTCCAGCTGTTTTTTATTGCTTACAAACTGGTTGTTCCACATCTTGGGCTGGGTAGCGTATACGTTGTTGCTTGCCTGCAATACATGGCGGCCCAGATCGTTCAGGCCGGCTTTGCTTTCAATGCTTTGCGGGGTGCTGGTGTACACATCATGGTTCAGGTAATCGTACGCCATCATCTGGCTATTGGCTGGTTGTACCTGTAACGCCATGCTGAACCGGCTGATATTGCTGCCAAATGTCAAAGCGGTTGCTTCTGACGCTTTTGGCGCGCCTATCTGCAACTGGTTGCCATCGTAGTACAACCATTCGCCATAACTTGAGCAAAGAAAGTTGAGGAACTGCCAGGCGGTTTGTTTGTATTGAACCGTATAGGCCAGCGTTTCTGGATATGTGGGTGACACCTGCGCCTGCAACAGGTCTTGCGGGAAATGCTTCAGCACATCCTGTGCAATGTTCTTGATCGCTTTTTTCTCCCAGCTTTTGCAGTGCGGGCCGTTGTCGAGTATTATGGTGGGACTGGTTCCGGAGATGATGATGTTACCGGTATGACCGCTGAACCGGTCGGCTTCTACCTGCATTACGATGCCTCTGAATTGTAAACCGCTTCCGGTAGTGGGTGTGGTGAAAGATGCCTGTAAAACACCTCCTATGAGGTTACGTGATGATTGCAGCATTCCCCCTTCCAAACCTTCCAGTGATTCTGCGGGGCATACCAGCCGGAAGTAATGATGATCGAAAATATTTTGGGTTAGCTGAAAAGAGGTAATTTGTTTAATAGGAGTACCGGCAATGGTTATATTGCTACTAATTAGTTGGGCCATAAAAAATGTTATGTCGTTTATGGTTAATGATACAGTAAGTCGTGAATCGGCAGTCGGCAATCGGCAATGGAAGTTCGCTGTGTGTCTTATCTCCTGTCTCTCACCTCGTCTTCCTTGTGCCTTGTACCTTGTGCCCTGAGCCTTGGTCTACTGAGGCCAATTGTTCTTGAATTTTGATTCGTTCAGTTTTACTTCTTTGGCGCTGAGTGTTATTTGCACCCGCATCGGACTGTCACTGTTGTGATCATAGGTTTCATAATAATCTACACAGTGCGCATCGGTGAACTGCAGGCTTTTTAATTTACTCATGTTGTCGCGACGATAAAAAGTAATGGTGCCGCTTTTTATTTGGGTTGGACTTATCATCCAGTCGAACAAACCGGTTTCGCCATTGCTTTCCACTACCAGCGTAACCGAACCGCCCTGTGGAATGGCGGTGGGTTTACCGGTGCCATCGGTCGCCTGCGTGAAACGGTAGGCACAATGCAGGATATTCAATTCTTCGCCATCTAACTTCAGTTTTGCTATAAATGACATGGGATAATGATTAGTGTTTTTTAGGATAATCTATGGCCGTTTATCAAAGGAGCCATTCACCCCCGATTACTCCGGGGTGAATGGCAAACCTTTACTCATTACTGATGATACTTTTAATTATACCCACTCATTTTCGTGTTTACCGCTGCCCAATTCAATTGATTTGGCGCTCAGCGTGAAAGTTTCGGTAACAGGCATATCGTTGCCACCGTCGAAATTTTCGCGGTACTCAACCAGGTATGCCTCACCGAACTTCAATTCTTTTAAAGTGGCATTGTCATCACGTTTGATGAATACGATAGAGCCGTCTTTACGCTCGAAGTTGTTTGTCATCCACTCGAAGAAAGTGGTGTCGCCGGTAGACTCTACGGTCATTTGGATCTTTCCACCACGGGTGATAGATGAAGGACGACCAGTTGCATCTGTTTCCTGTTTCAGTTGGTAATTGCATGAAAGGACATTGATATCCTTTCCAGCCACTTTTAATTTTGCCTTGAATGACATAATTAATGGTTTTGAATGATTAATAAATAATGGTATATAGACCTAATAATAAAAAACAATCCCTGTTGCTCTCGTCTGAGACGAAAACATTACTACTAATCAGGTGATCGTGCCTGATTTTCTGGTGTTATGCGATAGAGCAAAAAGGCCCTGTCAGTGTCATTTGGTAATGTCACTGATAACTACAGTTGGGTGGTTGTTTGGGGTGAGATATGGATTTTAGATGGTAAGCATACGCTTACTTATCCTGCTCGTATTTAGAAGACCAATCCACTTCGGAATCGTCTCCTTTCTGCCCTTCTAACTTGATCATGAAAGTTTTTGCGGGGAAATACGGTTTCAGATGAATGTCGAGGTAAATGCGGTCTTTTTGAACAGGGTCCTGCTCGAACCGCTTGATGGTAAAGTTTTCAATCAATTTATTGGGACCAGTAATTCCGTCGAGGAACTTAACGATCTGGCCGTTCAGTTCTTTACGGGTGCTTGCATTGAAGTTTTCAAAAGCGCGACGGTTCAAAAAGTCCATCATCACTTTTGTTACATAGTCAAATACACGCACTACTGAATATGTTTGTAAGCCCAGGTTGTCACCGTTGAATAATGTTTTGGCAGAGAAGGCCATTACTTTGCCATATTCTTTCACCATGGGGATCAGTCCCAATTTTTCAAGACTGGCAATTTCACTTTTCTTCAGGTCGAACCGAACGCCATCTACTTCATTGATGCCACCGAATTTTTTACCGGCTGTAACCTGCGACATCAGGGTGTTGTAGATCTTTCCGGCCAGTGCGCTCGATGGCGGAACCATCAGGTCGTCCTCCTCGCCTATTTCTGCAAAACGGCCCCGGCCAACCAGCCAGTTACAGGCCATGATAACATTGGAACGATAAGGATCTCCACCGGTAAGGTTGGCGGCTTCAAACAATTCCATTACGTCATCCGGGCTGTCAAGGTTTTCGAAATCGGTCACCAGCATTACTTTATTGTCATAGGCGATCTTCGCCCATTTCTCAATTACTTTATTGCTGCCGAGGTAACCGGGTAATATCAGTAAGCTATAGTTGTTACGCAGATCGAGGCGATCGTAATTATCTGTCAGTTCATTATGGATGGCATCGATGAAACGGGTATTGTCCAGATCTCTTACCTGATCTGGATCAGCGTTGATCACCGATACATTCTTTACTTTAAGGCTTTCTGTATTTTTGAAGAAGAGGGCTACAGAGCGATATGATCTTTCGAGTTGCTCGGTTTCTTTTACTGCTTCCTTCAGGTTCTTTTTCAAAATCTGACCGGCCACTTCGGAGCGGTCGTTACAGGTTTGGATCATCTCTGCAGGATCATCGGCAGTTTGGAGTATATCCAGCCACAGCTTCAGCGTTTTTTTAAGTGAAGTACGTTCTTCTTTTTTGCTGTTCTCTTCGAGGAAGATCTTTTTTCTTGCTTTTCTTTCGGGATTGATGTTTTGTACAGCGTCAATAGCTGATTCCAACAGATCAAAGCCGCCGAATTTAGCAAGGCCCTGCACACTGTTTTCCAGTTGTTCAACCGGTTGCAATGCTAAAGATTTTTCTTCTTTAAGCGCCGTTTGCTGGGCGGGTTTAATGGATTCAGAACTCATGGTTATGATTTAATGATAAAGGTAAAAATGGAACCTGGGTGTAACTGTTACCTGGCTGAGTCAAGTTCCTGTATCAGTGACTGCAACGCTTTTATAATGTGCTCTTTTGTTTCTGCATTGGCGAGCGCCTGTTTCAGCAGTTTGTTGGTCTTTAACTGCTTTATTATTTTCTGGTATTGCAGCTGTTGCATATTCACATCTCCCAGGTACTCACTTTGTGCAATAATACCTTTGGCGCCAAAATCGGCCAGTCCTTTGAAGTGAAGTGTTTCCCGGCGCATGCCGCCATCTTCCGTTTCAAAGGTCATATCAACTTTTGGTTTGAAGTGTTCAAACACATCGTCGATACTTGTTAATCCTTCCGTGATAACAGGTTTAACAGGTGGGTCGTGTGTGAGTTTTTCGGCCAGTAATACCCGGTTTTGAGGGATTTCTGCAAAGGCTTCGAAGGCATCTTGTTTTACTTCCGTGCCGCCAATTCCGTAAGGCTCCATGCTCATGATAGATATTTTTGGTTTTCAGAATATGACCCGCTTTCAGCGATGATTAGTCGAATTAATTTACGAACAAAGTGGTTTGACGGATTGGATATCAGAAGAAAAAGTCCCGAGTGGATTTTACAAATTTCATTCCTATTTATAATGAATGAACACTAATTATTAAAAATCCCCAATAACCATGTGGTAAAAATACTCGGTGAACTTGTTTTTAACCTTGCCTTAATATTGGCTAATAAATTTACATATTTCCGTTAGTCAAAATTGACAATTCATATAGAATTAATGTTGCACGTGACTAACTTTAACATTGACATAGTCATTATAGTTATAACACCGCTGACGTGCTATTCCATAAGAAATTTCCCTCATCGTCTACATCTACTATTAATATAGTGTTTCCTGCAGCCCCTGCTTCCCCGCTAATGATCTTGCGCGATAAAGGACGACGCAGGTGGTTCCGGATAACACCCGCCAATGGCCGCGCCCCATATTGGGGAGCAAACCCCAGCACTGCTAATTGTTTTTTAGCTGCATCGCTGAGTTGTAAAGTGATCCCTTGTTTCTCCAGCGAACCGTATAACCCTTTCAGTTGAATATTGAGAATGCGTTCAACCATTTCATTGGTCATAGGTGCAAACGGACAGATCTCTGTTAAACGGCCTAAAAACTCGGGCCGGAAATAGTTGCTCATGATCTCCATTAACTGCGTATTCGACGGCACCTGGTTTTTAATAAATGAATCCACTACATACTGACTGCCGATATTAGAAGTAAAGATGATGAGCGCATTGGAGAAATCGCCCTCCTTTCCCAACTTATCGTGCAGTTTGCCTTCGTCCATGATCTGTAAAAAAATATCAAAGACCGATTGATGCGCTTTTTCAATTTCATCGAACAACACTACTGAATAAGGTTGCTGACGGATCTTGTTAATAAGCAATCCGCCTTCTTCATATCCAACATAACCGGGAGGCGCACCATATAATAAGGCGGCGCTGTGCTCTTCTTTAAACTCCGACATGTCAAACCGGATCATCGAGTTTTCATCCTGGAACAGGAAATCGGCCAGTGCTTTGGCTAATTCTGTTTTACCCGTACCCGTTGGTCCCAGGAAAAAGAAGGAGCCTATTGGTTGACCAGGTTTGCCTAACCCGGCTCTAGATTCAAGAATAGCTTCGCTGATGGAGCGGATGGCATGGTCCTGCCCTATTACTCTTTGTTTCAGGATCTCATCCATTTTCAACAGCCGTTCTTTTTCCTGCGCCTGTACTTTGCCAATAGGAATGCCGGTTTTATGGGCTACAATAGCGGCTACATCTGACTGATTGAGCACCTGGCGATCATCGGCCGCCCTTTCTGACAAGGCTTCGTACGCAAGGTTTAAATAGTGAATAATTTCATTGGCATCGGTCATTTGCATGGGATCGGTTTCTGATTGAACCGCAGCCCACAAAATTGGACTGATCTTATTGCGCAACTGGTTGTAATGCCATTTCCAGTCATCAGGTGTAGCTTGTTCGTTTTGCATGGCATCAAACCCAGCTTTCATTTCATCCACTACCTGTTTGCCGGTATCTCTTGCCAGGCGAAGCGCGGCCATGGAATGATCGGCCAGGTCAATAGCTGCATCGGGCAGACGACGGTCCTTTACATAACGTTTCGCCAGCCTGATAGTATCATGCAGGGTTTCATCTTCTATGGTTATCGCATGGTGTTTGCTGTAGTGCGGCATAATGGTTTGCATCATGCGGAAAGTGGTGGCGGCGTCTGGTTCTTCTACCTGTATTACATCAAAGCGCCGGGCAAAGGCTTCGTCCTTTTCAATGTGTTTCCGGTATTCTTCCAATGTAGTAGCGCCTATAACGGTGAGTTCACCACGGGCCAGCTCGGGTTTTAATAAATTGGCGGCACCGGCCATAGCGCCCTGTTTGTCCATCAGCACGTGCATTTCGTCGATAAACAAAATGGCTTTGTCGAATTGTTTTATTTCCTGGATGATGTTCTTCAATCGCTCTTCCACTTCTCCTTTGTAGGAGGCGCCCGCAGCCAGTGCGCCATTGTCCAGCTCAAATACCTGGGCATGCTCCAAAAAGCGGGGCACTTTTTTTTCTTCAATAGCCAGGGTGAACCCATCTACCAGTGCCGATTTACCAACACCTGGTTCGCCAACGATCAACACATTGGGTTTTGACCGGCGGCCCAGGATCTCTGCCATCGCCCTGATCTCTTTATCGCGGCCGGTAATAGGATCGATCTTGCCAGCTTTGGCCCGCTCATTTTTATGCGTGCAGTATTTTAACAGCGCCTGGTGATTGGCTGGTTTTGATCCGCTCTTATTATTGCCAATACCGGTTATTTTATTCAGGGTATTGTCGGCTATCGATTGTTGCAGCAACTCCTGCCGTTGGATGGGAAAAGTTTTTAATTGTTCATAACTGAACCCTACACCCGGGGTGCTCAGGGCGGCCAGCACGTGCAGGTTTTCCAGTTCGTCGCTGCCCGTCATCACCCTGATCGTGTCTGCTTCTTCCATGACGGCCTTTACGGGTTCATCAGCTGTCAATGTATCATCGAGTCGGGTAGCTCTTGGCAATGTTTCCATACGCACTTCGGCCCACTCTTCCATATAATAAATGTCTTTGTCCAGTTGCTTCAAAAGCGATTGCAGTCCGGCATCTTTGTGCAGTAGTGCTTTCAATAAATGCGGCGGCGCAATATGCGGGTGCATATTTTCCCGGGCGATCGCCTGGGCAATGTGGTTCATTTTTTTGAATGAATCAGATATGGTGGTACCTAATAATGTTTCAGTCATTGATTAATGGTTTAACAGCTTAAAATATTCCGAGGAATCCCTGCTTCATTTTCAGGCTTACATTTAACCCGATGAGGCAGTTGTTTTCACTGCTTTTTATTTGTTGTACGTTCAGTTGTTTTATTTTTTTATCATTCCTGATGGAACTTAGTTTTGTACAGAACTGCGTAAACGTGATCTCGGTTCCATTAAGGCTTACAGGCACATTCAGATTGTTACAGAAATATTGCGAGAAGTTTTCTGCGGTTAAATAATTGTTCACCACGCCGCGCAATTTGCTTTCCAGATCTTGTTTGCTGATGGTCACACCCTGTGGTTTGGGCGGTTCGGTTACGGCTGGTTGCGGATGATTTTGCTCTTCCAATGGGGGCGCCTGTGGTTTGGCCGGTACTATAACAAAGGAAGGACCCGAAGAACGTGGCACACGGGCATTCGACCTGGATGGCGCCACTGTTTTATCGTTCACATACACTTTGCAAACCCCGAGTTGTTTGGGATCGTTGTTCAACACCAGGGAAATGGTTTTTAAGCCCGGTGTTTTATACACATAACTGGCGGTGGAGGCGGTAGCGTCAATGACAGCGGTTTCGCCAAAACGCCATTCCCAGCTATGGGCGCCGGGGGTAGTATCCTGAAAGGTAATAGCCTTACCCACTTCTGCCTGTTGCGGACAAATAAACCGGGGCAGCAGCAGGGGATTTTCGAGTTTGGGCGCCCGGGTAATATAGATCGTTTTATATTCCGTACAGGTGCCGTTAATGGTTAAAGCCACGGTATACTCGCCGGGCAGGTTGTAGGCATGCACCACCGAACTGATGTTGGTTTCGCTGTTCTCATTATCGCCAAAATCCCACTGAAACTCCTTTGCGTACAGGGCATCGGTCTCAAAGTGAATAGGTTCGTCGGTTCGATAAAAATTCGCCTTTGCCTTTATATGAAAATCGAAACAATGCTCGTAATTCTTGTATTTAAACCCGGTAATCACCAAACCCAGCAAAGCAGTAATGATCATCGTAAGAATGACCTTTTCGTCGAGATATGCCAGCTGTATTTTTTTATTTTCCATAATTTTACATTATTCCTGTTAACTATGAAGCGAATGCACACATTTCAATATAGATCCCCTGGTTCCCGACTTTCTATTGCCGGCTGTTTTTGCCTGGTGGTTTTCCTGGCCTCCTGTTCCAGTTCGCGTAAATCAACCAACCAGTACGAAACCATTGTGGTGAAGTCCGCCGATCCTTCTTTGGCGCCTGCCAATGCCAGTGCCGAGCGGAAAATGTTCATCAAATACGGCGCTTACCTGAAGATCGATCCCGACAGCCTTACCAACTATACCCTGTACGCCTTCATTGATAAATGGATGAAAACGCCTTACAAGTACGGCGGCAATGATGAAAGGGGCATCGATTGCTCGGGTTTTATTCAACGCCTGCTGAATGATGTGTACAACATCCAGGTTCCCCGCACCTCCGCGCAACAGTTCTTTACAAAAAATGTGGAGCCTTTTCATGGTAAAAATTATTTTTCTGAGGGCGACCTGGTTTTCTTTTGTACGGTTCCCGGTCAGCCGATCTCCCATGTTGGGATGTTTTTGCACAACCAGTATTTTATCAATGCCTCTACTTCCAGTGGGGTGAGTATTGCCAACCTCGATGATCCTTACTGGAAAAAGCGCTTTGTTGCTGCCGGAAGAGTAAGGATCGTTAATAAACCGGCTACTGGTACAAAAACTACAACAACCCACAAGACATATTGACAAAAGGGAACAAATAATAAAAGTTCTATTTTTTTGCGCTTCGACCCTTCAACTCCGCTCAGGACCGGTTCGGGGTTAAAAGCCGCCAGCGGTACTGGCTCTTCTCAACAGATCGATGTCACGGCGCGCCTGGTCAAGATCGCGTTGGGTTTGTTCAAACTTACCTTTGTAATCTTCCAGCTGTTTTGGCAAATCGCCCATGCTCACCACTTTATTGGTAGCATCCTGGTAACGCAGGTACAGGTCAAGCACGTTTTTATTCATGCGGCTGTACATGCTGCTGTCCTTGTATTGCAGGTCGGTGAGCTCACGCAATTTGGCGGCTATCTGCTGGTTCAGGTACATGCTGTTTACGCCTGGTTGTTTCAGGGAGTCGATCAGCATTTTAGCCTGGTCCATACTGCTTACAAATTTTTCCTGGGCAATGGTTTGGTTACGGTAGCGGGTAACCTGTTCGCGCAACACATCGTTTTCCTTGTAAGGAATGCGCATATCGAAGTAGATGGCTCCCACAATGAGCCACACGGATATAGTAAAAAAGAACAGGAATTTTAAAAATGCGCGGTTTCTTTCCTTATGGTTTAATACGCTGGGCATTTTTTATTGGTTTATTGATTGATGGTTCGTTGATTAGTCTGCCAGGAAACTTCTTCTTTTCTTTACCGGCGCGGTTTCGGTTTGCGGTGACAGCACCTGTTCTTTTACAAAAATGCCGGTCTCTTTTTTCTTGCCGATGTACTCCAGCCGCGACAGGTTGTTGAACAATGATGAAATGATCTGGGTGAACTGTAATACTTTGTCCAGCGCATCATTGATGTCGAGGTGATTGTACTGGTAACTACACAGGGTGGTGATAGCTGATTCCAGTTCGCCCTGGCTTACACCGCACCATTCGGTGCAATAACTGACCAGTTCATCTTTACTGGTGCCGGCGTAAAAGTCCATTGTGTTTTTGATGAGGCGCGCCATGCCCGTTACAGCGGTTATCATAAACACTGGTGGCTGGTAGATGTATGATAATTTGAAATTGCTGAACTCTGTAGCGGTGAACACACTCAGGTTCTCGCAAATTTTATAGATAGCATCAGCCAGTTCGTTCTGTTGTTTCTTCTGTAAGATCTTTTGAATGATCTGCAGGGCGTATAATTCCATCTGGCCAAAGAACTGCTCCAACCCGGCATGTACTTCCAGCAATTCGAAATGACTGTTTACTGCTGTACAGGGTGGAATATAATTCTCGACCAACCTCACCGCCTGGTCTTCCACCATCACCTTGCCTACGGGCACCTGGAATTGACCCAATGAAAGCGCACTGGTTTCCTGCGCAGGCAATAACGTGAGGTAATATACCGGCATGGTGAATGGCATCCGGGGTGGCGTTTCCTTTGGATCGGCAGTGCCAAATGGCACGCGCTCGTACGGATCGATGCTTAACACTACATAATAAAATGCACTCCGGTCTTTCAACTCACTGAACGGCACCTGCAATCCCGGAATACCTGCCGATAACTGCTGACCCGTGAGGGCAGTATCTGTATCGAACTCCATTACATAACCGCCGCGGGAAATTGCCCGGCAACGTTGAATACGCAGGTGCACCGTTTGTTCATTATCGAGCGATAAAAATAATTTGGCGGAGGTATGATGCCGGTCGAATACCGGTAATAATCCATAGTTGTGTTCATTTAAAAAACTGCTTACGGTATGGGCCTGCCGGTAAGTGAATGCATTGTCCTGGGCAATAAAATGTGTTTTATTGATCTTCATCCCATCTACCCAATTCACAGGTAAGTATTCAGTTGTTGACTGCATGCTTGATTAGTTTAGTTTTTGTTCAATCCTCAGTTTTCAATAATGCGGCTGCACACAATGACATCATTCTCCCTGATGCGATTCAGGAAAATAGTTTTATCTGCATCCATGTACGTGGTTAATATGGTATACCATTTTGGCTTTTTGTAAAACATCCAGCCATGTGGTTTGCCAATGCCACTGGAGAACAGGATCTGTCCCTGCGGATGCCGTTCATTGTAATCGTTGATGAAATAATAGAACAACTCACCCAGTTCCATATCTACAGGAGCTTTGGCCCTGAAGTTGGTGAAGTATGTATCCTGCCCGTTCTTTTGAAATTCAAAACTGATGAGCAGCATATTCTTCAGTTTGCTTTCTTCAGGATCTTCCATGGGTTCATGTACCGGGTAATACCATTGATTCAGTACTTTGGGCGGAATAGCCAGGGCGGTCAGAAAGGTGTGCCATACAAACAAAGGAATAATGAAAAATATGGTCGACCACATCATCGAAATTTCCAGCCCCTCCCGGTTTACCCAGCGAAATGTGAGCATAAAACAAATGGCGCCGGCTAATCCGATCAATACGGTGAAAATGAGATCGGGCCAAAAAGATTGCTTGTCTTTACCCCAGTCCATTTTGCGTTGCATCATGTAAATATGCAAACCGCCATATACCAGAAATAAAACCTGGAAGAAAATAAAGTACCTGTTGTAGTTGGAGAAAAAGCCGGCTGCAATGAATAAACCGGTCAATGCAAATACCGCCACAGAAATCAACAGATACCAGATAGCTTTTTTGCTGAATGGTTTAAAACTGTTACGTATTTTTTTAGCGAAAAGACCAATGATCGTTGAAAAGCTGACCAGGCCTATTCCCAGGTACAATAACAATCTGTTAAGTTCGGGTGTCATCATATTATAAGGTTCAAATTTTAATTACTAAATAGCTGAGAAACCCAGGATGGGACTTTAATCTGAATTCAGTTCTACTAAAGCACGGGTACGATCAACTTCTACATTTATAATGATATCGGCTTCCGCCGGTGCGAAATAATTATTGAACACTTCTAACAACAGATCATTATCACCACCGCTTACATAATCAACAGGTTTCGATTGTTGCAAGGGACCTATGTTGTATTGCAGGCAGGGATAATCTTCTGAAAAGGTTTGTCCGCAAACGAAGTCATTGCCCAGTTCGCCAATACCCAGGCTGTTGTCCTTACCGGGCGCCACACAATCAGCAGGTGTTACCTGTTCAATGGTTACTTTTTCCTGTAACAGGATCTCCAGCAGTTTTGCATCAGCTCAATATCTCCGGCAATGGCATGTGCATACGGTAACAGCAATACCAGCAACATGGCCGAAGTTTTATTCAGTGCTTCGGGAAACTCCCAGAAGGTGAAGAAATAATCGTTCAGCAGGCCATTGTCCATCCCGGCCAGCAGGTTTTCTTCTTCCTGTTCCAGCAGTACCCGTTGTCTGAACAAACTGTTTTCAACCGGTTGAAAGAACTTGCGGGCAGCCATTTCTTTTTTGCGGTCTATCCGGCTTTGGGCTGCCAGCTCGGTGGCTGAATTTGATTTGGTGCCGGTATGCGATTGGTGAAAAAGTCCTTCGGGCACCAGGTCGTATAAACCGGAGCGTGATAACCGGAGTTGCAATAACTGATGCAGCCAGGCATCGTCGATCTTATTTACAGCATATACATCCGTCCGGTATTCCCGGTAAAAACGGCCGTCGTGCAACACAACAAAATCATCGGGGTGCACATTGTTTTGCAATGCGTGATTGGCCATCACCTCCGCTTTTGTATCGTGCAGGCTGCCCGACAGCTCGTTAAAGAATTGTTCTATGGCTTCGTGTCTTGTCATTGTTGATGAACTAATCGTGAAACGTGAAACGTCAAACGTGAAATGGCTCGCGAAAATTCAGGCATCACTATTATTCGCAGCCACCTTTATCAACCCTTTCAACTTACCTTAACCTGGTCAACTCGTCAACTGGTTAACTGGTCAACTCTTCCTCAATTCTCCTGCTCAATAAATACCCTAAACGGTGTCAATCCGGCTGATTTGGAAGCCAGCTTCAACGTCAGACTTTCTTTCCAGTACTGGAGCTGGTTTTTCTCCTGTACCTCCATAAAGTCTTTCCGGTTCAGCTTAATGGTTACGTCTATGGTGCGCATAAAGCCCTGCGATACCTGCCGGGGCACCATTACGCCTTTCTTTACCTCAATATGTTTGGCCGTATTGCCCAATTGCAGGCGGCAGAAGATCTTTATGTCTTCAAGACTGATCAACCTGTCGCGGGAAAGCAAGGCCGATTTATACGCCGTTATGCTTTCTGAGGCGCTTAACCGGTTGCGACCACCAATGGTAGTTGTGATGAGCGTACAATTGGTATGGTACAAACTTTGAGTTTTATACGATTGCAGCGTGGTGCCTGCTTTTATATCGTTTCCCTGTTCGGCAGCGGTGCTCCAGTATGATATGGTAAGGTTGTTCAGTTTTGCTTTGCTATCCTTTCGCACTACCAGGAAGGGCGTGTACTCGCGGTTGAGTTCGCGGGTGATCATTTGTTGTTCCAGCTTATAAATGATCGTTTGCAATTGCTTCAGTTCGCCCGACAGAAAATCCCGGCCCAGCACGGAGAATGCAGCGCTTTCATCGCTTAACAACTGAACAATGTTCTCGATGATCATAGTAGCATCGCGTTCATCAAAGCGCCCTACTCCACCCTGACGCAGGATCACCGTTAGTTTTTCCTGCGCACTTTTCTCCAATGCCCGAAGGTTATATATATGATCATCCTGGTCAGAGATCTCATGCAGATCAAAGAAGATGTCGTTGGTTTGCAGGGGCACAATATTCAGGATGTCGTGCATGTGGTGCAGCGTTTCGTGCAGCCTGCCATTAATTATAGGAAAGCAATTGATATGGCACACCACATCCTGCAATACGGAGGTGGCAATATTTTCGGGGAATTGAATTTTCAGCCAGTGTACATTGTCGGCCTGTAACGATTTCAATTCTTTTTTATCAAAGGCTTGTGATAATTCTGCCGGCCAACCGCCTTGTTCTGTAACTGTTTTATTGCGATGGCGAATGGTAATGAATTTGGGTTTGTAATAAGCATTTACAAACTCTTTTAATTTCCAGGAGGCGGTGTTCTTTCTAATCAGCAATTGCTCAATGTCCAGGTGTTCGCCGCTGATGTTTTCCTGGTTATACCCCGGCACTACTTCCATTTCCTGGTCGCCGTAAAACCAGCGGGCATCGGCCAGGTTTTTATAGAATAGTTCTTTGTTCACTTCATTCCTGATCTCAAAATAATACTGTGTATTGTGCAGTTTAATACGATCACCGGTAAGGCCGATCCACAGCACGCGTTGCTCCAGTTCTTTGCCTGGCAAACAATGCGTGATCACTTCTTTCGAGATCATTTCCCGGTACCGGAACAATTGATGCCCGGTAGCCAGGTAAGCAACGGTGGCTGTATTTAGTTGAAAGCTGCCGGTTGGGGTAAAGAAAAAATCTCTATAACCGGTGGCGCCTGATTCATCTTCATAATTACCGCCTCTTTTTTGTGAGCTGTAGAATTGATCGTTTCCTTTCAGCCAGGCTACTTCATCAATTGATCTTGCACTTAAAATACCATGCGCCGGTAAAGGACCACATAATACTTCCGGTGACAACAGCTGCACCATGCGTTCGAGCAAACGGGCACGCGAAGCATGGATCTCATTCGAGATCTTTTCCAGTTCCAATGCAGTAGCGGAGAACAGCACATTCACCAGCGGGTCGAAAGATGATTCGGTTTCATCTTCCGGATAGCCCCACAGGCGCGCAGCCGTTTTCATCATCCGGTTCTTTATTTGTTCCCGATTTTCCATTGTGTATAATAAATATGTTACTGGCTATTGTGTATAACCAGGGTGCTAATGATCAGGGCCTGTATCAACAATTAACTATATGATAACGGGCTCACAAAAAAGCTGTCGCGGAAAGTAATGTCTTCGCTTGTAGCCGTGAGTCGGGCGGAAATATTAATATCGAGGCGTTTTTTAACGCGTCGTTCTGTAGAAAGTGCGTTTACTTCTTCCTGTTTAACCAATACATCTACTTTAATGGCATCCAGTCTTTTTTCATGTTTGCGAATGGCCTGTAACAGGGATTCTTTCATCCATTCCTGTTGCCGGGTGCGGGCAGTAAGATTATCAAAATCATGGTCCCAGATAGAATTGCCAAAGTCAACATCACTTTGCATTTCACCAAAAGCTGTGGTAATAATAAGGTGCAGGTGATGGCCTACAGATTGTTTTAAGGAACAACCAGGATGCTCTTTCTTTTGCATCAGCAAGTCGGGATCCAATGGTAAGGTATAATACTTCAGCCGCATGATCTTAAAAGTTAATGTATTGGGTATACGAGTCAACGCAACCAGGGAAGCGTGTCAAAAGGGGAATGTCTTGATCATGCTCTCAGTGCAGCAAAACGAAATTAGGACAAAAAAATATTCAATGCATAAATATTTATAACCAATTTACGTGCCGGTTGAATATTCAGATGTTTAAATTAGAATAAATTTCTGAAATTGGTGTAAAATTTGTTGCCAATCAGGGGTTGACGTTATAACCTTGTTGGTCACGTCACCACCTGTTTTACAGAATACCCAGTTACCATTAATCAAACCTTTTTCATGAATAATAAATATATCGTAGTTGGTATCGACGGCACGGGCTCCCGTGAATGGATGTATAAAGATGGAAGCAACAGCAGTACCTACAAGTTTATCCGCGATGTTCATTATGGCGCTATGGACATAGACCGGCGCTGGTATAATGGTCCATCCAATGTAGTTACCGGCAGCGATACAGAACCTATTCTGCAGGAAGCGCTGGATTTTATTTATCAACGTATCGGTTCTCTTTTCCCCGCTATTAAAAGTCAGGCCATCAAACCGCTGGAGATGTTTGATGTGAACAGTTGCATGCAGAACCAGGAACGCACCACGCAGGAATATATGGCCGGCCGCGGGTATTCGGTTTCTTATCGTAAACCTGTACAGGTAACCCAGAATATGCTGGCGCACCAGCCGCTTACTACCGATGATGTACGCGTGGTATTGATCGGTCACAGCCGGGGTGGTTTGGCCACCACTGCGTTGGCCAGAATGTTGAGTCCGCTCGTGCGGGTGTATTTTATGGGTTTGTATGATTCTGTTGACCGCGAAGGTTGTTTGGATGGCATGAATGTAGAGAATGTGAAATTCGTGGCACATGCACGTCGTCACCCTGATGTGAGATCACGCACTTATTTTGGTAATACTTCGCTTAAATATATTGGTGTTGACCATGCGGAGGAACGTTTCTTCTATACTTCGCATGGCGGTATGGGCGGTTCATTTATTACAAAAGCCAATGAAGTGACTGCATTTGGCGATTCTTCCTGTTTGCCTACCATTAATGTGCAAACGGAACAGGGACCGCTTGAACTGATCAATAACCCTGCACTGGTTCAAAAGTTTGGGAAGAAAATGGACCTGGTGTGTGCGGATGGGAGTTCGGAAGCTGATCAATTTATTAGAACACAGGCTAAGAAATACGGGATCCCGGTTGACTAGTTGACGAGTTAACAAGTTAACAGGTGAACCTGGTGATAAGAAAGTGCCTTTCCATTCAGCAGTTCCTTTGCCGCGACGCGGTTTGCCGTTTCACGGTTGCGATGCAATTGGTCTACCCGGAATGTACTCAATTGGTCTATATAGACATTGCCTTAAAAGGATACATTTGTTGCAAATCACAACAACATGATCCCTGTTACCGACCTCCTGCTTTTTGCGCTGGCTGCTTTCGGACTGGTAATCAGTCCCGGCCCGAATATGATCTATCTTATTTCACGTTCCATTACCCAGGGACGCAAGGCCGGACTTATTTCTTTATCGGGCGTTATTTGTGGATTCCTGTTTCATATTCTGATGGTGTCGTTTAGCTTAACCGCCGTGCTTTTTACTATACCCTATGCGTATACTGTTTTAAAAACCGCCGGGGTAATATACCTGTTGTACCTGGCCTGGCAGGCAATAAAACCAGGCAGTAAAAATGTATTTGAGCCGCGCACCGATCTTAAACCCGACAAACCCGGCAAACTATTCCGCATGGGCTTTTTGACCAATGTGCTCAATCCCAAAGTAGCTGTCTTCTATTTATCCTTCTTCCCTCAATTTATAAAACCCGCTTACGGCTCCGTGTTCATGCAAAGTTTAACGTTGGGCATTGTGCAGATCATGGTCAGCTTTACCATTAACTTCATCATTGTGCTGGTGGCAGCCAAAATGGCCAGGTGGTTTTCAGCCAATCCCAAATGGATACGCGTACAAAAATGGTTTATGGCAAGCGTACTTACGGGGTTGGCAGCTAAGATGGCTTTGGATAAGGTAAAGTGATTATCTGACTCATGTGTTCCGGTTATTAGGTTCGTAGGTTCATAAGTTATTAAGTTCAAAAAACTTACAAAATCTAATAACTTAATAACCTATGAACTAAAACTCTAAAGTGTTAAAGTCCGTTTAAAGTAAACAAGCTGCCTTTATCCTCATGCAATATCTGTGTACATTAAAGGTATAACCCTAACTCTTGCATGAACCGAACTATACTATTGCTTTTTCTTATTGCGCTCACATCTTCCTACACTTTAGGGCAATCGTATAAAGTTCATGGAAAAATAACAAACACCCGGTTGGAACCGTTGGCTTTTGCTTCCGTTCAGGTAAAGGAATGGAAACATGGCGTGGTCACTAAAGAGGACGGTACTTATGAACTGCAGCTTGACCCCGGCAAGTACGACCTGGTGATTAGTATGATCGGATACAAAAGCCAGGTGCTCACCATCATTATTCAAAAAGCCGACTATTTACAAAACATTATCATGGAGGTGGATGACTCCAAAGGACTTTCTGAAGTAGTGGTGAAAGGAAAATCGCGCGACCGGTCAGAAGAGATCATCCGTAATGTGATCCATCGTAAAGATTCCATTCAATCGGCCGCCGGGCCTTATTCCTGTATGGTATATATCAAAGCCGTTCAGGAAGATTCATTAAAAATAAAAGGAAAGAAAAAGCCGGTTAGAAATGATACCATACCTGTTATCAATGCAGACAAGCCCCACCCGGAACTGGACAGAATGGCGATGGCCGAAATTGTTTTGCAGCTCGATCGGTCTTCACAGAACAGTAAAGAAGAACGGCTGGGCGTAACCCGCCGGGGCAATACAGATGGATTGTTTTATTTGTCAACCACACAGGGCGATTTCGACTTCTATAACAGCCTCATTAAAACACGGGCGCTATCAGAAACGCCTTTTCTCTCGCCCATCAGTTACAGCGGATTGCTGGCGTACCGGTTCAGACTGGTAAGAACCGAACACCAGGGCGCCCGGAAATTATTTGTCATCAGTGTAAAGCCGCGCCAGGTAAGCAATGCTACGGTAGAAGGAGAAATAACCATTGCCGATAGTTTATGGGTAATAACACATACACAATTGAAATTTCCCAAATATCATTTACCCGAATATGATTTTTTTGAAGTAGAACAGCAGTATGAGTTGGTTAATGATACCGCCTGGATGATCACCCGCCAACAGTTCACCTATTATTCAAAAAGCAATAAAGCCAAAAAATCGGGCATTACCATTGCTACCTATAAGGATTTTGAATTACATAAACAGTTCGATAAAAAACATTTTGGCGTGGAGGTAAGCGCCACCGCACAGGAGGCTTATGAAAAAGACAGCAGCTTCTGGCAGGCCAACAGAACAGAACCCCTGACAGAAAAAGAAGTTCGCTTTATTCATTATAAAGACAGCATTTACCGCGCCGTGCATACCAAAGAATACCTTGATTCATTAGACAGGGTAATCAACAAACTAACCTGGAAAAAATGGTTCTGGAGCGGTCAGGAGTTTAATGATCATGAAAAGGAACGGCATTGGTCGTTACCACCCCTGCCCGGCTTGTACCAGCCTTTACAATTTGGTGGCACCCGTATTATGGCCATGTTATTTTATAGTAAACGATTTCCTGACCGCAAAGGCATTTGGATAGACCCCAATCTCAGCTATGGCATTCGCAACCACGATATCAATGGCAGCCTGTCGGTAAAATATTTATATAATCCCTTTAACCGCGGCATGCTGAAAGTGAGTGCAGGACGGCAATTCCAGTTAATTTTCCAGGGCGATGCCTGGATCAACCAGATCAAACGCAGCAATGTGTACCTTGATAATGCATTGGGTATTGGCCATGAAGTGGAGCTGTTGAATGGCTTATTCCTGTATACCGACCTTGAATTTGCCTTCCGCCGCTCGGTGAGTGATTACAAAACCAATGCGCAGGTAGATAGTTTGTTTGGCAATATCGACGCGCTTGCCAATAACAAGCCCGTTGATTTTGAACCTTACAATGCCACCTATGGAAAGATCAGGCTGGCCTATACGCCGCGGCAACGGTATATCAGGGAACCGCGGGAAAAGATCATCCTGGGTTCTGCCTGGCCCACCTTTTATGTTTCCATGCGCAAAGGCATTCCCGGGCTTATGAATAGCAAGGTAAATTTCGATTACCTGGAGTTTGGTATTGAACAGGAATTAAAATTGGGCCTGGTGGGCATCTCGAACTACAGCATACGTACGGGCAGTTTCTACAATACAAAAGACCTGCGGCTGGTTGATTATAAATTTCAGCGCCGGGGCGATCCTTTTCTTTTTATGAACCCACAGGAAGCGTTTCAGTCGCTGGACTCTACTTTCCCCGTGTTCAAACGGTTTTACCAGGGGCATTACCTGCACCAGTTTAACGGCGCCCTTCTCAATAAGATCCCCTTGTTGAAGAAATTACAGTTGCGCGAAGTGGCAGGGGGCGGCTTTTTGATAGCGCCGGAACGGTCATTGCGCTATATAGAGACCTTTGCGGGTATCGAGCGGGTTTTCAAATGGCCATTTAGTGCAAACAGTAAATTTAAACTGGGCATATATGTGGTGGGTTCAGCCGCCAATAAGTTCAGTAACCCGGTTCAGTTTAAAATAGGCATTACTACCTGGAACAGGACAAGCAATAAATGGAACTAGGTATTTACATTTGCAGGGTAAATACCTACAAGATGTCTTTAACCAATCAAGTGAATCCAGTATCTAAATTAAACGACGACACCGGTTTTAGTAACACCGGGATAATAAATGGCAGCCGCTTTATAAACAAGGATGGAACCTTCAACCTGCACAAAAAAGGGCCTTTCTGGGACCGCTTTAGTATTTTCTATACTATGATCAACCTGCCTCTTTGGCAATTCATTTGTATCATTGTAAGTTTCTTCTTCAGCATCAACCTGGTTTATACCGGCATTTATTGGTTGATAGGCGCTGACCAGTTCACCGGTTTTATCTCCAATACACCCGGTAAAATTTTCAAGGAATTGTATTTTTTCAGTACAGAAACTTTTACCACAGTAGGATATGGAAGGGTGAACCCGGTAGGCGATCTGGCCAACCTGGTGGCGGCGGTGGAAGCCATGAGCGGCTTTTTGTCATTTGCCCTGGCAACCGGTCTTATTTACGGTCGATTTGCCCGTCCGCGTGCGCACGTGAAATTCAGCGAACATGCTTTAATTGCTCCGTTCAAAGATAAAACTGCGTTGATGTTCCGGTTTGTATGTTACAAACAAAACCATGCGCTCTCCGATGTAAATGTACAGGTAAACCTGGCTATGACGGTCAGTGAAAACGGTGAGGAGGCTAAATACCGGTATTATACCCTGCCCCTGGAACGTAGTAAAATTGAAAGCATGCCTATGAACTGGACAGTGGTGCATCCCATCGACGACCAAAGCCCGCTGGCCGGCTTTACCGGCGAAGACCTGGCTGCAAATGACATGGAGATCTATGTACTTATCCGTGGTTTTAATGACGTATACGGTAATACTGTACAGCAACGCACCTCCTACACTTATCATGAAATACAATTCAACCGCAAATTCATTCCCATGTATTATGAAACGGCCAATGGCACCGTGCTTGAATTGCACAAACTGAACAAACATGAGGCTGTTCGAGCTAAGGGTTCATAGTTCAGGATATTGGCAGATTTATTGCTTATTAGCAGGGACCATCACCTAACCGTACAAAATAATGATAAACCAGGAAGCCACAGGGCTCGCTAAAATATTATGGAATTATCATCAGCTGAACCATACGCTGGAACCATCCGATTGTATCCTGGTGCTGGGCAATTTGGACACCCGCACCGCCGAACGGGGCGCTGATATTTACCTGCAGGGATATGCTCCCATCATCATCTTCTCCGGGGGATTGGGAAAATTAACCAAAGACATGTGGGCGGAAACAGAAGCCGAACTGTTTGCCAATATCGCTCTCGACAGAGGCGTGCCGCGCGAAGCCATTTTTATTGAGAATAAAAGTACCAATACGGGCGAGAATATTCAGTTCACGCAACAATTGCTGCAGGAGAAAAACCTGAACCTGGATAGTTTTATAGTAGTGCAGAAGCCTTACATGGAACGCCGCAGCTATGCTACATTTAAAAAACAATGGCCCGATAAAAAATTGCTGGTCACTTCTCCCCTGCTTTCATTTGAAGAATATCCTACCAGCGATATTTCCGTTGAAAAGCTTATCAATATGATGGTGGGCGATCTGCAGCGGATAAAATTCTATCCCGAAAAAGGTTTCCAGATCTACCAGGAGATACCCGGTGATGTTTGGAAAGCTTATGAGAAGTTAGTGGCGATGGGATTCGATAAGCAGTTAATGAAATGAGATTAAGTTTCCTGATAGTTGACGAGTTAACAAGTTGAAAAGTTAACAAGGAGAAAACCCCGCGGCCGCGAACAGGCCTTGTCAACTCGTTAACCTCATAACTTCTTTTACTTATTTTCGTCATTCTACTCAAACACCACCGTCTTATTCTTATATACAAGAATTCTATCTTCAAAAACAAGAT
>NZ_JBJMLX010000167.1:0-2428 GCF_045805085.1 Niastella sp. | reverse complement strand
GCCATATTTTTCAGTACGTTGCCACATCCGTTGTATCATACCCCGGGCGATGAAGCATCAACAATTAATATAGAAAAGCTCACAAAGATGACCCGCTGGATGTATGCCACCGGCTTTAGTGTAGCAAATGCGGCCAGTCGCCCACGACTTGAACCGGGCTTTAAACTCGAACGGTAATCAGTTACATGTCAGGAGAGGAGCCCTCCCGATGAATCGGGAGGACTTCGTGTTTATATGGAGTGTGTTATATTAAGCAACGGTGGCAGGTAGGGCAGGGGCTGCAGGAAAATCAAGCGGTACGTTGGTGACAGCATACAGGTAGTTGGTGATTGTTTTATCACCAATTAAAATGATGGTATCAACCAGGTTTTCATTGTTATAACCCGCTTCGAAAAAGTTATTAACTGCATCCTCACTGGCTTTACCAAAATTCCCAACAAAGCTTTTAGCCAAAGCAGCCAGGGCGTTGTATTTACCATCGAATGAAACGGCGCCGCTGCGGATCTCCAGTATTTGATCGTCAGTAAAGCCATTTAATTTGCCAATAGCAGTGTGGGCGGCTAAACAGTATTCACAACCATTTGCCTGGCTAACGGCCAGATTAACTACTTCTTTTTCTTTTGCCGTTAAGGAATAAGGGCCGCCTGACAGGGACAAATAAGCACCCAACGCATTTTTTGAATAAGCCATTGTCGCAAACAGGTTGGGGACTTTACCTATTTTCTTTTTCAGGGTATCAAAAATGGCTTGGTTAGCTTCGGTAACGTTTTCTCTTGTGGGAACTGTGAAAGTTTTCATTGTTATTAAGTTTTTGATTTGTTTTCGTCGTTATTGACGATGTAAAATTGCAAAACAAAAGGCCCTTCCATCATGCGCTCTTTTCCCGAAAACTTGCACTTTTTTCCCTATTTATCCCTGCTGTGCATATTCAGGTAAACAATGGCGCAAAGCATGATGGTTATGCCTATCCACTGCATGCAATGAATTTGTTCTTTCAGCAAGAGAGAAGCACATATGATGGCTACGGGCATTTCAGCCACCATTAGCACCGAGCTTACCGATGCACCGATTTTAGGAATGCCTTTGGCAAACAGCACGGGTGGAATGATGGTGCCGAATAATGCCAGCAGACCTGTCCATTTAAAAAAATCACTTGTCAGCGGAAGACCGCTTGTTAATTGGTGACAATTTATAAGTAAAATGCTGACAGCAGCCCCTGTTACCGTAATGGCGCTTCTTTTTATGTCAGGAATATCTTTCCCCACCTTGCTATTGGCAACGATATAAAGGGCATATAAAAGCGCTGAGGCAAAGGCAATACAAATGCCTTTTAATGAAAGCGCGGTTGCCGCCGTAATGCCGCCTGTTGCCAGCATGGTTCCAATAAGTATACATGCAATGGAAATTAATAGCCGCTTACCAGGCCTGTTTTTTAGCAGGTACCAGTCGAGCAATACGGTGATCCAGGTAAATTGCATCAGCATAATAATGGCGATGGAAGCTGGGATGTATTTTACCGACAGGTAGTAAAGAAAAGTGGTTAACCCGATGGCGGCGCCTGTCAATAATAAAAGCAACCAGTTCTTTGCAGAGATGAGTGCTGTCTTTTTTTTCTGGAAAAAAACAATAACCCAAAGCACACCGGCGCCCAATAATGCCTGAACAAAGGACACCTGGGCCGCATTAAAACCTTCTGCATACGAGAGCTTAGCCAAAGAAGAAAGAATACCGTAGCTGCATGCTCCGGCAAAAACCATAAGAATATATTTAGACATTGTCTATTCGTTGTTTTGACTATTATAAAGTGGAATCGTAAGCGGGAACAGACAAAACAACTGAGGTCCCATTACCTGTAATGAGATGGCTATTGCAATAAATGCAAGGGATCTATTTAACCGACAGTGATTTGCCTGTTAAATAGCGGGCGGAGGAAGAATGGAGAAAGATGATCTGAGCGCCATACAATTTGATTTTTGAGGCAAATTTATTGAAAAACAGGCTAATTAGCACTTGTCTCAAACGCTTCCCGGTCAATTTTATACCAGTTATGTGTAAAGCCATGATATTCGAACTTTTGGATAAAATGCAGACCTGCTTTGAGCAGCACATGATGAGAAGCGGCATTATTGCTGTCGGTTATTGCGTAAACGGCAGAGGCTTGCATTTCATTAAAAGCATAGGCCAGCGAGGCGCGGGCTGCTTCCGTAGCAATGCCCTGTCCCCAGTATTTTCTCATTAACCGGTAACCCAGGTCGAGGTAGTTGATGTGGTTATTGATTGACTCCGTGATCAATTTTAAGCCGGCCCAACCCAGGAAGTTGTTGGTTTGTTTATCAATTATCGACCACCGACCAATACCGTTATCTACGTATTGTTGCCTGATAAATTGGATCATTTCAGCAGCCTGTTCTTTGGTTTGAATAGGATT
>NZ_JBJMLX010000166.1:0-10519 GCF_045805085.1 Niastella sp. | reverse complement strand
CGGGGCTACCTGGGTCTGGTGGGGCAACTGGTAAATTTAACCGAGCGCATGATTGCCGCCAACCGGTTGGAGCTGCGTACCGGCGTGTATATTTCAGAGGTAGAGGCTGATGTTCCGGCGTATAACAGTGAACTGCACTCCGGCGATATAATTGTTGGGTTTAACGATCATCCAATTGGTTCCGTGGATGATCTGCATAAACAGCTCAACGAAAAAACCATCGGACAAAGAATAACCATGCAGGTATTGCGCGGTGGTCATAAGGCAACCGTTGCCGTTATTCCCGGAGAGATGAGGTAACCTCCCAATCCGCCACCAGCTATTTATTCACAAAAGGGCCGAAGAAGTAAAGAAGCAGGCGCCGATCTGACCAGCTGGCGATATTAAATACAAAAGCGCCCCGACACGTCGGGACGCTTTTAAAATATCAGTACACTACCAGCCTGGTTACCGGTAGTAGATTGTTCTTTCAATTACCTTAAGCAGGCTGACGGGCTTCTATTTGCTCGCGCAGTGACTGGAAGATCTCATCAATGCTTCCTTCGCCTTTTACTTTGGCCACTTTGTCGAATTTAGCATAGTGGTGAGCGACAATGGCAGTTTTTTGGTCATACTCCAACAAACGCTTGCGGATCACATCCTCATTACGGTCGTCGGGGCGGCTGCTGGTTTTACCTCTGTTCAACAGACGCGCTACCAGTTCTTCCTCACTTACTTCCAGCGCCAGCACCAGGGTTATTTCACTGCCTTTGCTGGTCAGCAAAGCATCCAGCGCTTCAGCCTGGGCTGTTGTTCTGGGAAATCCATCAAACAAAAAGCCTTTGGCGGTTGGGTTGGCATCGAGGGCTGAGCCGATCATACCAATTACCACTTCATCAGGCACCAGTTGGCCCTTGTCCATAAATGCCTTTGCTTCAAGGCCCAATTGGGTCTCATTCGCAATTTCCTTACGCAACAAATCACCGGTTGACAGGTGGATCCAACCAAATTTTTCAATTAATTTCTCTGATTGAGTTCCTTTTCCGCTACCGGGAGGTCCAAATAATATAAGATTAAACATGTTTAGTTAGTCCCTTTATGAGTCGGCAAATATAAACCAACCACAGAAATATTCCCTTTAGAATATGGGCATTCCGATTAAAAATTATTTAACCAGAACCGGGTTTTCTTGCTGCGGATGCCGCAATTACAAGAGGTTCACACGATTTTATTAATATATTGATCGGGGATAAACAGCGGCACCGGGAAAACCATCGTCTAAACGAAATGTTAAGCTCTTGTAAGGTGTCGGTTAACTGACATCCAAACGGTACCATCGCTACGTACATTTGGGAAACACAATCAATTTTATGAAACGCTTACTACAGAGCCTGTCACTATTGATGCTGGCCGTGATATTACAGCAATGCTCTTATTCTCAATCTAATACACCGAAAAAAGCAAATATGGATACATCAAAGAAGAACACCGTTTATTCCCGCACCGACTCGTCGAAGGTGACCATCAGCGATGATGAGTGGAGAAAGATCCTGCCTGCCGATGTGTACGCCATTGCAAGGGAAAAGGCCACCGAAAGACCCTGGACCAGCAAATTTGAAAATTCAAAGGAAGTGGGCACCTATTACTGCGCCGCCTGCGGCAACGCGCTGTTTAAAAGCGATACCAAATTCGAGAGTGGTTGCGGCTGGCCCAGCTTTTACCAGCCCATCAGCAAGGGAAGCATTATTTACGTGGCCGATAATTCGCATGGAATGACCCGCACCGAAGTAGAATGCGGCCGTTGTAAAGCGCACCTGGGGCACGTTTTTGACGACGGTCCCCCGCCAACCGGTTTGCGGTATTGCATAAATGGCGTGGTGCTGGATTTTGAGAAAGCCCAGGCCGCAGAAAAAAAGTACAATGAGGCCGAACAGAACAAAGAAACAAAAAAGGGTGAGTAATAAGCAGGTCTGGCAGAAAGCAGACGGCAAAAGGCAGAAAATCGTTTACACTCGAGTCAACTGACAAAAATCGGCTTTGCGCAACATATCGATGCTTAACGTGTAACAGCGTTAAGCATTTGATTTTTAAGGAGGTTCTGTCTGCCGTCTGCCTTCTGCCGTTTGACTGCTTAGGGAGATGTTTACCGAACGCTAAGGGTTAATATTAAATAAAAATCAAAAATCAGGAATATAGCAACCTTATAGCGCAGCCCGATGTTATAAAAGTAACGACTGTGGTTCTTTAACCACTGGTCTATTTTTGCTTGTAATAATAGCGTGAAGGTGGCAGCCCTGTTTAACAGGGCTGCCTTTTTATTGTCAACAGACTATCTTTGCGCCATGAATAAAAAGAGAAAGCCGGTGTTACAACAGGTTGCTGTAGAAGATTATGCGGCAGAAGGCAAAGCGCTGAGCAAAATCGACGGCAAAGTGATCTTTATTGAAGGCGCCGTACCCGGCGATGTAGTTGACGTACAGCTGTCAAAAAGCAAAAAAGAATGGGGCGAGGGGAAAGCCATTCATTTCCATTCCCTCAGCCCGGACAGAGTTACCCCGTTCTGCGAACATTTTGGCGTTTGTGGCGGCTGTAAATGGCAAATGCTCCCTTATGAAAAACAATTGCAATACAAACAGAATGAGGTAGTGCAAAACCTGAAACGGATAGGTAAAGTGCAGTTGCCCCCCATTCAACCCATAATAGGCTGTACCGAAACGGCCCGCTACCGCAATAAGCTGGAGTTCACTTTTAGCAATCGCCGGTATTTGTTACCCGATGAAATTGCAGCGGCAAAAGATACCACCATCGACCAGGAAAATGCCCTCGGCTTTCACGTACCCCGCCTGTTCGATAAAGTGATTGACATAAACACCTGCCACCTGATGGCAGAACCGGTGAATGCCATCAAAAACACCATTCGCGCATACGCAAAAGAGAATAACCTTACTTTTTACGATATCCGTTTTCACCATGGCTGGCTGCGCACCCTCATTGTTAGGGTGGCTACTACCGGCGAGGTAATGGTTAATGTGTGCTTTGGCTACGACGATGAAAAGGAAAGAGTGCGCTTGTTCGATCACCTGCTGAAACAGGTGCCCGGCATTACGACTTTGTTGTATACCATCAATCCCAAAAAGAACGATACCATTTACGACCTGGAGCCCAAAGCCTATCATGGCAAAGGATACATCATTGAAACCCTGTCGGCCACACCCGGAGGCGAAAAACTGAAATTCAAGATAGGGCCCAAGTCATTCTTTCAAACCAATACCCGCCAGGCCGAGCGCTTGTACCAGGTTACCCGTGAGCTGGCTTGTTTAACCGGCCGGGAAACCGTGTACGACCTGTATTGCGGTACGGGCAGCATCGGGCTGTTTGTAAGCGATAAAGCAAAAAAAATAATAGGTGTTGAAACGGTGCAGGAAGCCATTACCGATGCATGGGAGAACGCCGCCCTCAACCATATTGAACATGCGCAATTTTTTGCCGGCGATGTTATAGACGTTTGTACCAGTGAATTTTTTCAACAACATGGAAAACCCGATGTGGTAATTACCGATCCTCCCCGGGCAGGCATGCATGAAAAGCTGGTGCGTAAAATACTGGAAGCATCGGCGCCACTGGTGGTGTATGTAAGCTGCAACCCGGCCACGCAGGCAAGAGACCTTAATTTACTCGACGAAAAATATGAAGTGACCCATGTGCAGCCGGTTGATATGTTCCCACATACACATCATATCGAAAATGTGGTTCAACTAAAATTGAGAGGTTAAAAATAACAATCTCACTGTCTTATTTGTAAAAAAACATCACGAAATTCACGTACTAAACTTTGTAGAATGGCTGATTTACGACCGAGGGGTTTGCAGAGTATTCCAATGGTTGTTAAAAACCTACTTATCATAAATGTCCTGGTTTGGATAGCGGAATTCACCTTTCCCGGAAGATTTATTGAATTATTATCGCTTCATTATCATAAATCACCCGATTTCAGAATATGGCAGTTGGTAACATATATGTTCCTTCATGATCCTTCTGGCATCAGACATATTCTTTGGAACATGTTAGCATTATGGATGTTTGGTTCCAACCTGGAAGAGATCTGGGGCGCCAAACGTTTCCTGATTTTTTATCTGATCTGCGGCGTAGCGGCCGGATTAATTCAATTAGGTGTTCTGGCTGTTGAAATGAATTACCTGGAATTCAAATTTCCTCAGGTGAGCGAGGCTGTTCAGCTGGATTATCAACAACGGGCTGCCGGTATCTGGTACTTTAGTGTATTGGGGGCTTCAGGGGCCCTGAATGGTATAATG
The DNA here is from genome assembly GCF_045805085.1 of Niastella sp. Taxonomy (NCBI): domain Bacteria; kingdom Pseudomonadati; phylum Bacteroidota; class Chitinophagia; order Chitinophagales; family Chitinophagaceae; genus Niastella; species Niastella sp. The sequence goes on along the minus strand of NZ_JBJMLX010000166.1, from coordinate 6,227 downwards.
GCGGCTTTTGCTTATTTGTTCCCCAATACCCCGCTGATGATTTTCCCGCTGCCTATACCGATAAAGATCAAATATCTTGTGTTTGGATATTTCCTGGTCGACTTATTCGCGGGCATTACCCCCAGCGCAGGAGATAATGTAGCTCATATTGCGCACGTAGGTGGGGCAATTGTTGGTCTGATTCTGGTAATAACAATGAATAAGAGCAACCGGAACACCTTTTATTGAACCAATCGCAACTTTAACTACCTGTTGGCTGTTAAATTAGCGGGAAGTCAACGGAAGTGTAGGGGAGTTATTCCAAAGGATCGAATGATTTTGTAAATTCACTAAAATTTATTCCGTGCTAAGCGAAGATAGGTATAGGAAGAAAGTAGGATTAGGCCAGGAAGGCAACAACCTGGTTTTTTTGATTGGCGTTCTCGCCATAGTCTTCTGTATTTTCAAATTCATGTGGCTGGTGTACAAGATTGCCGAGAAGGACATGGGAACCTACGACCAGAACATCTTTAACTGGCTGGTAGTGCCTGGTGACTTTGAAAAAATGATGACCCGCCCCTGGACGCTGCTCTCCTTCATGTTCATGCACAGCGATCCCTGGGATATGCTGGGAAATATCCTGTGGCTCTGGGCCTTCGGTTATATTTTTCAGGACCTTACCGGAAATAAAAAGCTCATTCCCCTTTTCATATACGGCAGCTTCGGTGCCGCGCTGTTTTTTATAGCCAGCTACAACCTGGTGCCTAAACTGGTGCCAATGGGGTCTTCGGTTACCCTGGTAGGCGCATCGGCCGGTATTATGGCCATTGCTGTCGCGGCCACTACGCTGGCGCCTGATTATCGCATTTTTCCCATGATAAACGGCGGCATTCCCCTGTGGATCCTGACCGTACTGTATTTGGTCATCGATTTTTCTCTGATAGCAGCGCAAAAGACACCTCCCGGGGCATTTGCTCATATTGCCGGCGCCGTGGTTGGTTTCCTGTTTATTTATCAAATGCGTCGTGGGCACGACTGGAGTAACTGGATGAATAATTTCTTTGACTGGTTCGGGAATTTATTTAACCCCGACCGGAAAAACTGGAAGAAGACCGCAAAAACCGATCTGCATTACAATACAAAAGGCACCCAGCCATACAAAAAGATTCCCAATATTACCCAGAAAAGGATTGATGAAATACTGGATAAGATCAATCAGCAAGGCTACCGTTTTCTCACCGATGAAGAAAAAGATATTCTGAAACGGGCTGCAGAAGACGAAGAGTTGTAATTTTAAATTATGGCCCGGTTTGTTAGAACATTTACAAAGCGGTTATGCATTATATTGAACATGGTTATCGCGGGTCTTTTCCTGATAGCCTGTGCCAGTGCATGGCTGCATCCTTCTAAATGGTGGTTTTTTTCATTATTGGGACTGGGCTTTCCGGTGCTGTTACTCCTTTCATTTCTCTTTCTTGTTTTCTGGCTTATCCTCCGGTCAAAATGGGCGATGCTGTCAGCTTTAACACTTCTTTTAGGCTTTTCAAACGTTCGCGTTTTCCTGGGGATGCATTTCGCCGCTTCCGCTTTCAAACCTGAAAAAGAAAAAGACGCCTTGCGGATAATGACCTGGAACGTGCATTGGTTCGATGACCATAACAAAAGAATAAAGGAACATAAGGACTACCGCAAAAACATGATTGCTTTTATAAAAGAGCAGAATGCGGATGTGCTGTGTTTCCAGGAATTTCTGGAGCTGGGAAAATCATTTGCCGCCAGCAATACCAACGCCATTATACAGTTGAATTATCCCTACTATTACCGCGTTATTGATTATGGCAAAGCGGGTGGCCGTTTTGAGGCAGGGGTGGCCATTTTTTCGCGCTATCCCATTGTTGATACCCAACGGGTACGTTATCCCGATCCCGCCAATTTACGCGCCGCCGAGAGTCTGATTAGTGCCGACCTGCTGGTAAATGGTAAAAAGATCAGGATCTATACCACTCACCTGCAATCTGTGCTGTTTCAGAAAAACGATTACCGCAGCCTGGAGATCATAAAATCGGCAGATGACAGCATGGTAATGGCTTCCCGTTCCATTATAAAAAAATTACGGCTGGGCTATGCCTTTCGTGGTTTTCAGGCAGACCTGGTGCGCAATAAACTGGATAGTTGTCCGTACCCGGAAGTGATATGTGGCGATTTTAATGATGTGCCCAACTCCTATACTTATTTTCGGATAAAAGGCAACCGGCAGGATGTTTTTGTGAGAAAAGGCAAAGGCATCGGCCGCAGTTTTACCGCCATCTCGCCTACCCTGCGCATTGATTATATTCTGGCCGATAAAAAATTCGACGTATTACAATATAACCGCTCGCTGGTGCCCTGGTCGGATCATTATCCCGTGGTAGCGGATATCAAATTGAAGGAGGAGTAGCCCCTTAAATTACCTAAAACACCTATATTTGAAGTATGATCTATATCATTTCCCCTACTTGCTGTTTCTGTCGTTTCTGATTCGCCGTTCTGGCGGGATACATTTACTTTTGCATTTACCGGCTTTATTTTAACTATCATCAGACTGATTAATGAATTTTTATGAGTGAACTGAAAGTCCTGAATTCATATACAAGGCAAAAAGAAGTATTTACACCCATTACACCCGGTCATGTGGGGTTATACGTGTGCGGACCTACTGTGCGTGGGGAAAGCCATCTGGGACATGCCCGACCGTATGTTACTTTCGATGTAATTTACCTTTACCTCATGCACCTCGGCTATAAAGTTCGGTATGTACGCAATATTACCGATGCCGGTCACTTTGAAGAAGAAGGAAGAGAAGCCGAAGACAAGATTGCCAAAAAAGCCACGCTGGAAAAGCTGGAACCCATGGAGCTGGTTACCAAGTACACCAACCTTTTTCACTGGGGTATGAAGCAGCTGAACAATCTTGACCCCAGTATTGAACCCACCGCCACCGGCCATATAGTAGAGCAAATAGAAATGATCAAAAAGATCATGGAAGAAGGCTATGCCTACGAAATGAACGGCTCCGTATATTTTGATGTAAAAAAATATGCAGAGCATTATCCATACGGTAAACTCAGCGGTCGTGTAATGGAAGACCTGCTGGAAACTACCCGCGATTTGGAAGGCCAGGATGAGAAACGGAACAAACAGGATTTCGCGTTATGGAAAGCGGCGCCACCGGAGCATCTTATGCGTTGGATAAGCCCCTGGGGCGAAGGTTTTCCCGGCTGGCACATCGAGTGCTCGGCCATGAGCACTAAATACCTGGGTACTGAATTCGATATTCATGGCGGTGGTATGGACCTGCAGTTTCCGCATCATGAAAGTGAAATTGCACAAAGTACCATTTGCAATAAACATGTGCCTGCCCGTTATTGGTTGCATAATAACATGATCACCATTAATGGCCGTAAAATGGGTAAGAGCTATAACAATGTGATCAAGTTAACAGAGATGTTCAGTGGCGATCACCCATTGCTTGAAAAAGGGTACAGCGGACAAACCATTCGCTTCTTTATCTTACAAACCCATTACCGCAGTACGCTCGATTTTAGTAACGAGGCTTTACAGGCTGCAGAAAAAGGATTGAAACGCCTGTGGGAAGCATACGAAGTATTACAGAAGCTGGAAGTGACAGGATTGAAATCAACAGCCGGCGATGCCGAACTGGATGCCAAGGTAAAATCACTGTTACTGGAGCTGGATGAATTCATGGACGATGACTTTAACACCGCCAAAGTATTAGCCAATATGTTTGAGCTGGTGCCGGTTATCAACTCTATAAAAGATAAACACATTGCACCCGATGCGCTGAGTGTAGACACCATGCAGTTGCTGCAAAGCGATTTTAAATTATACCTGGAAGATATCCTCGGGCTAAAAGGTGATGAAGAGAGCGAAGATGGTAAGCTCGATGGTGTAATAGGATTATTGATTGAAATTCGTAAAGAAGCCAAAGCAAGAAAAGACTACGCTACCTCAGATAAAATTCGCCAGCAGTTAACGCAGTTGGGAATTTTGTTGAAAGATGAAAAAGATGGTGGGGTAAGCTACTCTTTTGCTTAGCATACAGCCAAAAGCATAAAGGCGAAAGCCTGAAGCGATATAATCAGGTGCGTCATGTAATACGTGACGCACTTTTTATTCCCCTCAACATTTCCCTTTTCCCAACCGGTCCAGGCACTTTTTCTACTTTAAAACCCGTTGCCAGCATGGCCCTTCGCACATCGCCCTTGCTGCAATACGTTACCAGGATACCACCCGGCGCAAGCATAGTAAATAATTTTTCAAACACGGGCTGGGTCCATAATTCAGGTTGAGCGGCAGGTGCAAATGCATCATAAAAGATCACATCGATGGGTTCATTCGGTATATAGTCGGCCAGCGATGCCTTCACTTTTTTAAAAGAAAAGAAAGGAGTGATGAGCTGAACGCTGTTCCATTCACTGGTATGCAATGAGTCGAACACCGGTTGTAAGAAAGGATCTTCCAGCGCATCGCAATAGTTCAGTTTTTCAACGAGCGCGATTTCCAGTGGAAATGCCTCCACTGTTTCGTAGAACACCTTGCCTTGCCGGCGTTTTGCCTCCAGGGCAGTGAGCAAGGCATTAAGACCGGTTCCAAAACCCATTTCAAAAACGACACAGTTGCTGGCGTTCTCATGCAGGTTCCACCAATGGTTTAAGCCGGCTTCAATATAAACATGCAACGATTCCTGTACAGCGCCATGCACCGAATGATAAAAAACCTTCCATTCGGGGATTGTCACTGTGTGCGAACCATCTTTGGTTACAATTAAATTTCGTTGCATGGGAACAAAATTAACAGGTAAATTGCAAAGATTCCGGTAAACAGTTACAACCATGGAGTATACCTTACACCTTTCGAAAGACAAGAAACTAAAAAAGCTGATCGATCATCACGGGACCATCACCCTGAAGAAACAAAAAAATATTTGTACTTATCTCTGCGCCTCTATCATGAGCCAGCAATTGTCCACGAAAGTAGCTGATGTCATCTACCAACGATTTCTGAATCTGTATGGTGGCAATGAACCTACTGCTGAACAGGTGGTGGCCACGGCGCACGAAACATTGCGGGCCATTGGGCTCTCCAATGCAAAAGTAAGTTATGTGCAGAACGTAGCCCGTTTTGCCATTGAACATGGCATGGAACATACCCGCCTTCATAAAATGGATGATGAAGAAGTGATTACCTACCTGACCCAGATAAAAGGCGTTGGCCGCTGGACGGTAGAAATGCTTTTAATGTTTGCACTTAAAAGAGAAGATGTATTTGCCCTTGACGATCTGGGTGTACAAAACGCCATGATAGCGTTGTATAAACTCGATCGCACCGATAAAAAGAAATTCCGCGAAGACATGTTGCGTATTTCCAAAAAATGGAGTCCCTACCGTTCCTATGCCTGTATGTATCTTTGGCGCTGGAAAGACAACCCGCCTCCTTTAAAGAATCGGTAACCTTCCAAAATCAACATTGGTCCTTCTTAATTCCGCATTCATCTATCAAAAACAGCGACTGAACCATATTTCCCGCTTTTGTTATCGGCTTGTAAAAGGCCGGTTTTGCGCAGGTGCGCTTTAAACCTTTGACGCATTTAAGCTTCCCAAAGCAAAAATAATATGCGTAAAGGAATACTTGTAGGCCTCATCCTGGTGGTTTGTTTTTATGAAGGCAATGCCCAGTACGGCGGTGGTTATGGCGGCTATGGCCGTTATGGAAGACCCAGGGGCTACCGCCAGCAACAATTCAGGGAAATGGAAAATTTCAAACCTTCGCTGGATGTATCCGTTGGTTATGGTTTTCCCAATCTCGACAAATACCTGCTCAGTGATTTTTATGGCTATTACCAGGGAAACGCTACACAAACCGGTCCCATTATCGCCAGCCTGGATTATCATTTTGCACCCCGCATGGCCATTGGCGTAATGGTGAACTATGGTAAAGCAAGCCGCCCTTATTACGATTTTAACACCGGTCAGCAAGACTTTACGGGTAGTATGACCAATACCGCCGTGTTGCTCAATTTTACGCGGTATATGGGTAGCGCCAGGCAAACGGTAGTGCCTTATATGAAAACTGCTATTGGCTTTAACACCGGTTCGGCAAGTTACCTGGCCAGTGATGGAAGCAAGGCAGCTAATGCCGATGATGGCACTACACTCGCTTACCAGGTTGGCCTCGGTGTTCAGATCAAT
>NZ_JBJMLX010000165.1:0-20328 GCF_045805085.1 Niastella sp. | reverse complement strand
TACTATGATGCAGGGCGTAATTAATCACGGTACCGGTAAACGCACAGCCAGCTATGGCATCAATATCGCCAACGTGGCCGGTAAAACCGGTACCACCAACGATAACAGTGATGCCTGGTTTATGGGTTACACGCCACAATTATTGTGTGGGGTATGGACGGGTTGCGACGATCGTTTTATCCGTTTCAGCAGCACGGCTGTTGGTCAGGGCTCTTCAGTGGCATTGCCGGTTTGGGCATACTTTTATTCAAACTGTTTAAAAGACAAGAGCACCGGGCTGGATGCCAAACATCTTTTTGTAAAACCGCAGGGAATGGTTATGGACTCAATTCCAGACTGGTCTAAGAAAGGTAATGTTGGCAGTGGCGAAGCTGAAAACACAAAACCCGACAGCTCCGCGAATAGTGGATATTAAAGTTTAACATATTAAGTTATTAAGGGCTGACTAAAAATTTTTAGTCGGCCCTTTTTCTTTTAAATTGCTGATCGTTACATCTGAAAATTAATTCACACCTGCATGCGTCATTTATTATTGTCAGTTACTCTGCTTTTTTCAATCACTGGTTTTGCACAATCCCAATCGTTATTTGATCCGGCAGAAACATTTGCCCCGGGATTTTATCCCAATAAAAGCAGCCCCATACGATCGGCCAATGGTGCACCCAGCTATGCTTACTGGCAAAACCGGGCCGATTATACCCTGCAGGCCACCATCGATACAATGAAACAGCAACTTACGGGTTATGCTGTTATCCGCTATACCAATAACAGTCCAGATTCCTTATCATCTTTATGGTTGCAGCTCGATCAGAATACTTATCAAAAAGGCGCACGCAGCAATTATTTAACCGATCAGCAACCGCAGGAGTTTACAACCGGTTATTCCATTGACGAAGCACAAATTCAGCAAGACGCAAAAGTTTCCACTGCCAATTATATTATTACTGACACGCGCATGCAGATCAGGCTTGGTAAAGCACTGCCGGCAAAAACCGGCACCATTACCATTCGCATAAAATATCATTACTCCATTCCCGGCGCTTTTGGCGGCCGCACCGATTATGTAAAAACAAAAAATGGCACCATTTACGAAATTGCCCAATGGTATCCGCGCATGTGCGTGTATGATGACCTGGTTGGCTGGAACACCCTGCCATTCTTAGGCAGCGGCGAATTTTATTGCGAGTATGGCAATTTTGATTACAGCGTAACTGTCCCCTGGAATATAATAGTGGCAGGTGCAGGTGAATTACAAAACCCTACGGAAGTACTTACATCAAAGCAAATTGAACGATTGGCAGCAGCCCGCAACAGTGACAAAACGGTTATCATCAGGTCTGCAGCAGAAATTACCGACCCGCACAGCCGGCCGGTACAAAAAGGCAATCTGACCTGGCGTTTTAAAATGAACAATACGCGCGATGTGGCTTTTGGCGCTTCTGCCGCTTTTATATGGGATGCCGCCAGGGTAAATTTACTCAACGGCAAAAAATGTATGGCCATGTCGGTATTTCCTGTTGAAAGCGATGGCAACGAAGCCTGGGGCCGTTCAACGGAATACCTGAAAGCTTCTATTGAACATTTTTCTGAAACCTGGTTTGTGTATCCCTATCCTACGGCTATCAATGAAGCCGGTATTGCGGGCGGCATGGAATATCCGGGCATTTTGTTCGATGGCATAAATGATAAAGGAAAAGAATTATACTGGGTCACTGCCCATGAAATAGGCCACAACTGGTTCCCAATGATCGTTGGTTCAAACGAACGCAGTCATGCCTGGATGGATGAAGGCTTTAATACCTTTATCGATCTGTACGCATCGGATGTTTTCAACAAAGGCGAGTACGCGCCCAAACGCGACAGCGAGTATGCGCCCGGCGGTGGCAATCCGGCTGATGAAATATTGCCTTATTTAAGCGATCCCAAAGCGCCTTCCATGATGATGGGGGCTGATGCCATTCCGGAAACCTATCGCCATCCTATCAGTTATTTCAAACCTGCTTTTGGTTTGTACCTCTTGCGGGAATACATTCTGGGAAAAGACCGGTTTGACTATGCTTTCAAACGCTATATTCACAACTGGGCATTCAAACATCCATCGCCTGAGGACTTTTTTCATACCATGGATAATGAAAGCGGTGAAGACCTCACCTGGTTCTGGCGCGAATGGTTTATTAACAACTGGTCGCTCGACCAGGCATTACAGCAGGTAACCGAGGCCGGTAATGCGGCAAAGATCACCATTGCCAACCTTAATAAAATGGTTATGCCGGTAGTTATTCAGTTAACTTTCAACAATGGAACAACCCAGCGCCTGCAATTGCCGGTTGAAACCTGGTTTCAACATTCCAGCTATACTGTATCGGTTCCGGTTTCGGCAGCCATTACAATGGTTACCATCGATCCGGACCATATGCTGCCAGATGCCAACCGTCAAAATAATGTATGGAAAGCGCAATAAATTACCTTTGTTATAAATACCCGGCAGCATGATGAGCCTGACTGAGAAAATATTATTCCTTGCCTTTGGCTTTCTGGTCATCATTTTTATTTCAGTTGCTTACCTGAATAAAACCGATGCGCTGAAAATGCTGAAAGATAAATATGAAGCGGCCCTGGCAGGTGACGACAGGGAAGCTGCTATTGCAGCCGGTCAGGCTTATTATCGTTCTTTACGCGGGGATGAATTGATGATTGAAGATGAAAGGGCGATACTCAGGGATGTGGCTCACATTCCTGAACCTGAAAATTTGGAAAAGGGACCACTGGACGTTTAATTACTCCGGCACCTCATTTAGCTTTACGCCGCACCCAACATATGTAGCACCGTTATACTTCGCTTCCACCTTATATTCATACCAGTTATCACTCATGCCATCGCTGCAAAACTGTGGAGTTATAATTATTTGCATGCCACCCGCACCGGTTTCCGTATTATATATGTACTGCCCGTTTTGCTGGATGGCTGCCACATAGGGAAAAACAACGGGCTGGGTGCTATCAACCTGCAAAAAACTGATCTGTTTATCTTTATCAATTTCCATTAGCCAGAATGGTTCATTACCCAGGGCAAAAAAATCTATCCCTGCGGCTTTCTTCTCCATCCAGGCAATATTATCGGCGCCAATTATTGTACGGCTGAGATAAGTATTTGAATAAAGCGCCACCGGTGCGCCGGTCAAACCCACTTCTTTCAACCCTTTATTGGTAACAGCAAAACGTTTTACAAGGGCATTATTAACTAACAGTTGTAATTGATCGTTAGTGGTTAACCACCTGCCTTCTGATTCCTGTGGTGGCAGTTCCCTTCCGTTAAATTCATCTTTCAGGTGAAAGGTATGGTCGGCTAATAATAAAACTTTCCTGGTGATATTGCTGCAATCATTACAGGGTATTAAACCGGTATAATAACCCGGTACAAAAGTGGTGGGTGTGTCGGTATCATCCGTGTCAATGTCGCGTAGGGAAAATAGTGTATCGATTGTGGTAGTAGTATCCGCCGGGGATGGTACGGGTACTGGTGAAGGATCATTGCAGGCTATAATAACCAGCATAAACAGGCCAAAACAGGATCTCATTGTTATTTATTTTCCAAAGGGATGGTTTACCGGAAAGTGAAGCTTATCCCTACAAAGAATGGGCCGTTATTATTAAAACAAAGAAAAAGGGTACGGATCTTTGTAATTTGCCCTTCGGTAATTAAGGACCCATCCTGCTTAGCTTGCTTTGCCTTTGTGTTCCCAAAATTCTTTAACAATCCTGCCATCTGTCATTTGGCGGAGCCGTCGCGTAAAGCGTTCCCCTTTTATACAACCGGTATTGTCCTTACGGCCAAGGACCAATACAATGGCATCACCTTCCCTATCGGTTTTAAATGCCAGATCGTAGTGATTGCAATGCGTTTCAATAAAAGAAGATGGTTGGTACTTCTTGCGTAAAATTTTTAAAACAGGTTCTTCCAGCTCCATAGTTCTAATTTTTAAACATGAGCAAATATTGATTTTTCATTTCCATAGTTGGGGGGGCCTGCTTCATTACCATAATTTGTAGCCTTATCTATTGGGTTCAGAACGTTCGGGGAAAGTTGCTATTTGCTTTTAAGCATGTAAGGGTTTGCATTACTACAACGGATGGTCCAACAGTTACATAGACACGAAATCTCTTTACTAAAAATGTTAAGCAATAGTTATTTAAAACGGCTAAAATAATGATGCCAATGCCTTGCACATATTGCGAACCTAAATGTGCAGTCATTTTTTCGCACATATCCTAAAACGTGGCATATGTTATACAAATCAGGGTGGATCCGAATGAATAAGGTGGGTAGTTTATTGGGCACACATTGCCCTGGACGCATTTAATGGAAGCACGGAACATCGATAGCTTTCAAAATTATAGCAGGTATAAGTATCAATATATTCTCAGGAGAATACCATCTGTTTCAGACGGCAAATGCCATACAGCTTTTTAAAGTTACAACTTTACAATTAAAAAAATACCAATCAGCTATTAAGTTTGGCCATAGCGGACAACATTTTATCAAAAATCAATTGGATGTTTGGTAATAAGCAAGTTAGCCAGTCGTTATTTTCATTTTTATGGTGCACACACATTAAAAAATACGTACTTTAATAACTCATGGACTATCTGAAGAAGTATAAGAGCTTTTTATACAGTTATTACCTTAGCTCCGGCGTACGTATTACAGCTGGGGTGGTTTTGCCCGCACTTATTTTTAGCTATTTCGATATGCTGTCACAAGGGGTGGCCGTATCCCTGGGCGCCATGTGCGTAAGTGGTACCGATAATCCTGGTCCTATTCATCACCGGCGTAATGGGATGCTTATATGCCTGTTATTTTTGATAATAGTAGCCTCATTAACCAGTCTTACAGCCTCCTATCCCGTTCTACTGGGCATTCTCATCACGGCTTTTTGTTTTGTTCTCTCCATGATTGGGGTGTATGGCGCCCGCGCCATTGCCATTGGGGTTAATGCTTTGCTCATCATGGTTTTACAAATGTCGCACCCAAGCCAGGGAAAGGAAGTGCTTATTCAGGCGGCTTATATATTACTGGGTGGTTTATGGTATACCGGTTTAAGTTTAATGCTTCACAAGTTTGCCCCCTACCGGCTGGGTCAGCAGGCATTAGGCGAATGCATGGCCGCGACGGCCAATTATATTCGCATTCGCGCCCAGTTTTATGATGACAATGCCGATTTCGATAAGATCTATCGCCAAATGATCGAACAACAGGCGATCGTTCATACAGAACAGGAACTGGTTCGGGAACTGTTTTATAAAAGTCGCGACATTGTAAAAGAAACAACCAATACAGGCCGCACGCTGTTGATGCTTTTCAGAAGCCTGGTCGATCTGTTTGAGCAGATCATGACCTCTTATCACGACGATTACAAAGACCTGCATGCCGCTTTTGATGGAACCGAGCTGATGAGCCGCTACCGCCAGCTGATTATGCAACTGGCCGCTGAACTCGATGATATCAGCATAGCGGTAAAAAGCGGTCGCCGGTCGCGGGAAACCACCGCCCTGGCCGACGCCATTAAAGAAACCCGCCGTTATTACATCGAGCTGCGGAACACAAAAAGGACACCTGAAACGCTGGAATATTACATTACCATGCGGAATATTCTGAGCAACATCGAAGACATTGCAGACCGCATGCATACGCTGCATTTATATACTACCTATCAACAGAAGGTTTCCAATGTCAATACGCCCGATGACTATGAGAAGTTTATAAACCGGCAGGACTTCAGCTTTAAAACGCTTATTGATAACCTTAGCATGCAATCGAACTATTTCAGGCATGCGCTACGGGTTAGTTTGGCCACCCTGGCTGGTTATATTGCTTCGTTATTCCTGCATGTAGGACACAGCTATTGGATATTACTAACCATTATTGTGATCTTAAAACCCCAATACAGTCTTACAAAAAAACGGAATTTCGAAAGACTGTTCGGGACTATTGCCGGCGCCATCATCGGTTTGGGTATTCTGTATTTTATAAAAGACAGAACCGTTTTGTTTGTGATCATGCTGGTATTGATGCTGGGTACTTACAGCCTGCTGCGTACCAATTATATGTTCGCGGTTATTTTTATGACGCCCTATGTATTGCTGATCTTTCAATTGCTTTACGACATTCCACTAAAAAATGTACTTACCGATCGGCTCATAGATACCACCATTGGCTCTGTGATTGCCTTTATTGCCAATCTATTGATTGTTCCGCTTTGGGAGCGTTCACAGATCTCGAGCCTCATTGCCACAGCTATTGAAAAAAACACTGCCTGGTTTAAAACCGCCATCACCAATTTTATGGGTAATCCGGTAACCCCTATTCAGTATCGCATCAGCCGTAAAGAAGCATTTGTGGCGCTGGGTAATTTATCCGATGCTTTTACCCGTATGCTGGGAGACCCTAAGTGGCAACAAAAGAATATCAATATCATTCACCAGTTTGTGGTGTATAATCACCTGCTTACCTCGCATATTGCCACGTTATCACACTTCGGACAGAAATTTGCAGTGGCCAATGTAACAAAGGATTTTGTTCCGGTAACCAATTATATCGAGGCGGAATTATGTGCTGCCACCGCCATTCTCAAAGGCGAAACAACATCAGCCGAATCGGCCCGGGCGCCGCAATGGCAAATGATCGATAAACGGGTGACCAATTTAATGATGAGCCGTCATAAAGAACTGCATCAGGGTTTAACTGATACCGAAACACGCAAATTATTGCTGGAAGTGAAATCGGTTACTGATGAATTCAGGATCATTCACGATGTTACAACTGATATAAAGAAAGCAAGTTTGCAGCTGGCAGCTGGTGGCTGATTACAGGTATAAATTATGCTCTACGCTTTCATTTTCAATCTATTCACTACCCAATGCATCCTGAAATAGACACAATGGCAATTTGTGTAGGCAGAACAAGATGTTACCATGTGTAATTGGTTTTTTGGACACGGGTCCCTGTTAGTAAAGTAAGTAGTCTAAGGGTATGCCACTAAATCAAACTAAGTTTAATAACAATACGGGCCAATTAAACAGCCAAATAGTTTGAAATAGGTTGCGGGCGTAGCATCTTTGTGGTGTTAACAGTTAACGCTGATCTAATTTCCTGAAAAATACCAATAAGTATCCTTTGAAAGCTATCAGAGTCCAATAGTTGAAAAACCGTTTCGTCCAAAGTCCGTGAAAACCCGTCCAATCCAGAAAAACCAATTAACGTTTACCAAGGATCCCTTTAATTAATTAGTTAACCTCCCGGTGCATCGGGAGGTTTTTTTATGCTTTATCTGAAATATGCTTATTTTTACTTATACCTAACGGTTGCCCGGTATTTAGTTTCAGTTATCCGGCAACGTTTTTCCTACCGTATCCAGCCGTATGAATTCAAATATTCCCCGCGCACGATAATGCTGTATTGGTACACATATGCTGGTTAGGCTTTAGTATAGTGGCTTGTTCATATTCTGATAATTAAACCAGTTCATGTATGAAACAAAAGCTGATGTGCATTTTATTCATCGATGATGATGAGCCTACCAATTTTCTGAACAGATTACTGGTTCAGGAAATGGATTGCGCTCATCATGTTGAAGTGGTTACCAGTGGCGTGGAAGCCCTGGAATATTTAACAGGTACAGGTGATTTTAGTAATGGTAAAATGAATCCCCGTCCCGACCTGATCTTTCTGGATATTAACATGCCGGGTATGGATGGCTGGGAGTTTCTGCAGCATTATGAAAAACTACCGCCCAACCAAAAGGCCAATATCGTAATGGTAATGCTCACCACCTCCTTAAACCCCGATGATGAACACGCTGCACAAAAGAATATCGAGATCGCAGGGTTTGAAAATAAACCCCTGGACCCTGAAGTAATAAAAAAAATACTCGCCCGGTTTTTCCCGGAAGTATGCTAACCCAGTGATTGCTTTCTATGAAGGAAACCAAAGAAAATATCTGGTCAAGTGAAGAAACGACCCGGCTGATCATTAATTCAGCCCTCGATGCCATTGTGTGTATTGATACCGATGGATGCATCATTATATGGAACCCGCAAGCTGAAAGAACATTTGGTTTTACCGAAACGGAGGTAATAGGCCGCCGGTTATCTGAAACCATTGTTCCCGAACAATACCGGGCACTACACGAAACAGGTTTAAAAAAGTATTTAAACACCAGGCAGGGAACAGTCCTGAATAAAGTCTTTGAAATTTCAGCGCTGCACCGCAATGGCCATGAGTTTCCCATTGAACTAACTATAGTACCAATGCGATTGAAGGAGCATGATTTCTTTTGCGCCTTCATCCGCGATATTTCTGAACGACAGGAAGCAGAAACCCGCCATCAACAATATGCAGAAGACCTTAAACGAAAAAACATAGAGCTGGAGCAGTTTGCCTATGTGGCTTCACACGACCTGCAAGAACCACTGCGAACCGTATCAGGTTTTGTTGAATTGCTGAAGCGTCATTATAAAAATGAGACCGACGAAAATGTAATTAAATACATCAACTATATCACCGATGCTTCTGACAGAATGCGGCGGCTGGTGCAGGACCTGCTCGATTATTCACGGCTTGGCCGGGAACGCATTCTGGAACCGGTTGACTGTAATAAAGTGGTGCAGGAAGTGTTGAGCGACCTGGCAATAGCCATCCAGGAAAGCAAGGCTGTAATAAATATTGATCCCCTGCCGGTAATTTCAGGTTATTCCACCGAAATGAAACAGCTTTTTCAAAACCTGCTTAGTAATTCGCTAAAATTCAGAAAACCGGGTGAACCGCCGGTAATTAATATTTCAGTAATGCTCCGTGAAGATACCTGGCAATTTAGTGTAACCGATAATGGTATTGGCATCGATGAAAAATACTGGGAACGCATTTTTGTGATCTTTCAACGCCTGCACACAAAAAACGAATATGAAGGCACCGGTATAGGACTGGCCCATTGCAAAAAGATAACCGAATTGCACAATGGAAAAATATGGGTGGATTCTACACCGGGAGAAGGCTCTACGTTTTACTTTACGATTAAGAAAAGGAATACGGATAAATGGAAGGTGTGAAAAGCCCTCAAATCCATCACTTAATCCCCGTCAACAAGTTAACTTGTCAACTCGTCAACTGGTCAACTCGTCAACTTTCCTTCAACTCATTCACCGCCATTCGTACCAACTCCGACTCAAACCCCTTCTGTAACAGATAATCAGTAGTCTTCGACATTTTCACAAACCCATTCACGCCCTCTCCTTTTATGGTGTCCCATTTTTGTTTGGCCAGTTTGTGCAAGGTTTTCTCATAATCTTCCGCATCCAGCTCCTTCATGGCCTTGTTAATGCAATAAGTGCTTACCTGTTTCTGCTTCAGGGCATGTTTTATTTTTACCCTTCCCCATTGTTTCATGCGAAATTTGCCCCCTGCAAACTGGATGGCAAAGCGTTCTTCATTCAGATAATCTTCTTCGATCAACTGGGCAATCGATTCTTCCACCATTTGTTTGCGTAAGCCGAAAGAATAAAGTTTTTCTTTCACCTCGGCATGACAGCGTTCCTGGTAAGCACAATAGTGCCGCAGCTTTTGCAACGCCTGCTCTTTTGTTAGTTGTTGTTTCCTCTGTAACATCTCCGCTTGCCTATTGCTTATTGTCTGTTGCCTATTGGTTACTCTTCTATTCTATCCAAACAACCAAAATCATTCTTCAGCAGGTCGTCGTAATAGTCAGCCTTTTTAAACAGGTTGTCGAAGGTTTTTACCCCTCCGTCTTTGGTGATGTCCAGGTCGTACATTATGCATGATAACACAATGTTCTGGTTCTGGCAGCTTAACACCAGGCTGTTGGTGCGGTAGTTTTCCTGCAGCAGGAACTGGTACAGCGGTTTTATTTTCAGGGCATCTGTGGGCATCTGGCACAGGTAAGCATCACCAACTACAAAGTAGTTTTCGGCATTGTAAGTGATCTTTATCTTGGCGCTGCCTTCGCGTACTTCCCAACGGTTTACACCTTCGCGGGCAAGCTTGATGTCTTTACCCAGTTCTTTTAAAATATCTTCAATGGTTTTGGCCACACCGGTTGGCACCACTTCCTGCTCGGGCATTTTGGGCAGTTTTACCTCGGTACCGCAGGCAGGACAATATTTTTCAGAATCAATATTTTCAGGTAATACCAGGTAATCGCAACTATGGCAACGGGTGCTGGTAACACCTTTATGGGGCGCATATAATTGCAGGGCCTGGCGCAGGTAATTTACGGGTAAGGCAAAACCCATGTTATCGCCACCCTGTATTTTAAACGAATTCACGCCAATAACTTCCCCATTGGCATTCACCAGCGGACCACCGCTGTTACCGGGGTTGATAGCGGCATCTATCTGAATGAATTTTAACCCATCGCGAACGCGGTCAACTTTTGAAATTACACCCTGTGTAGCGGAATAATTAAAACCAAAAGGATGACCAATGGCCAATACCTCATCGCCATCTTTCAGGCCATCGTACTGGCCCAGGCGAATTTCCGGGATCTCAACATTAGCGGGACCCTGTAAAAAAGCCAGATCGTGTTTACGATCGGTATACCAAACGCGCGATAAGGTTTTTTCAAAATTTTTACCGGCTATGGTAACCTCGGGATTGTCATTTACCACGTGATCGTTGGTTACAATCAAATCAAATTCCTTTACATAAAAGCCGGTACCTGTACCGGTTTGAGTGGCTATTTGTATGATGGCGGTCTGAAACTGGCCAATTATATCCTGAACCATTGATTAAATATTTTGCACCGGCAGGTAGTCACCAGGGGTTGGTACCTGTTCGTTTAAGTAATTAGTTTGAGTCGAAATTTAAAGTAGTGAGCTCTGTACTAAAGCTGCTGTTGAATGTTAGCAGGGTCTGTAGCTGCAGGCTTTCCGTTTTAAAATTCAGCTTGGGATACTTCGATAGCCAGGCAGAAATGATCTGCTGAATTCGTCCGTTTATGAGCTCCTGGTCAAACTGACCCGACTGTGCATCATAATAGGGAACGGAAAATCCCAGCGCTTCAAAATACGAGCGATAGTTGATCTGCATAAATAACAATACCAGCTCGCTGAGCGGTTTGGGTAAACTGTAAGAATACTGGCTGAATGTAAGCGCGTATTCCATTACATTATTGGCAATAAGCGGGTAATTGTTATCGCGGTACCACACCACATTATTCGCCGCCGCATTAATGGCATCCACAACGGTTTGGTGGTGTTGCGGCATCACAATAGCGAATGTATGTTTTGAGCGGAACAGGTATGGGTATACCTCTTCTTTTGTTTTATTGAGCAGTTTCTTATATCCTTCTATCATGCCCTGGTTGCGATCGATGGTGCCCTTTTCATCCTTGCGGTAATAGATCTCCACGATCTTTTCCAGTTCATTCAACAGTTTACCATCGGGACAAATACAAAAGTCTATCCGGAAGGCAAGCGATAGCAACAGGTAGGCAATTCCACCTGAAAATTTATCGGCATCCAGGGTGGCTGCATAGTCAAGCGTTTCCCTGATCCAGGTGAGCATGAAATTGTATTTCACCTCTTTTTCTGTTTCGGGAATGCCAATGATATGTTCGGTGTCTACCGTTTGCAGGGCGGCAAATTCCTGTACCAGCAGGTCATCGAGCTTGTCGGCTTTAATGGCCAGTTCTTTTAACCCGTAGTATAATTTATTGGGGTTGGCGGCTCTGATATCACTGTCGAACCGCATGCACAGGCGGTCATTATCCAGCGCGTACCGGCTGTAGTAGAGGTTAAAATTCATTTCAAGCAGGCGGCGCATAACCGGTACGCTGGCCTGGGGCATTTTGGCCAGGGTAATTTCGGCCTTCAGGCTATCCTTGTCAAATTCGCCCCTAACGATCTTGGAGCCCTGGTACACCTGAAAGGTGCCGCTCTCGTTATTTCGGTTCAGGATAACATTACCTAATTTATCATCGGCCAGGTAATCAAAAAATGCCGCGATGCTGTCGTAATAGGATTGCTGTTTGAAAAGATTGTCGGCATCGGTCCAACGGCGCACTTTTTCTACCGATTTGTTATTATCGGAATAGCGGCCAAAAGGGATGTCGGGTTGAACCGCCTTAAGCGCCTGCTCCGGGCTCTTTTTACCACGTCCGAATAATTTGTCAAACATATAAGGTTATATTGTTTTTAAATGCAAGATCAGATTACCATATAAACAGCATATGACTAATAAAATTGCTGTTTATTTAATTTTTAATCAATGGTTTTGAAAAATACCCAATACCGCTTACTGCTTAACGCTCAATGGGTAACGCTAAAATATAAGTTCAGCCTTTGCTGAACAATAACGAAAACCCGCCTTTATGATTTTATGTGGGAAAACCACCTTAACCAAGCGGGCCGTTTACTGTTTGAATGGCCCGTTTTGAGGTAAAACGGGGTAACGGCCTGCCGATCGTTGCTACGGTTTGGAAAGTGGTATTATTGAAATCGGCATCCGGGACACATTTCAGGCGCCGGTTTTTCAATACCGCCTGCAGGCAAGATAGTATATTTGTGGATTTCGTGTTTTAAAAAAAGCGGGTAAATTATTCAGTCATAACCCTATATTTGCTCAAATCTTAATCAGTTATATGAAGTTTATCGTTTCATCTTCGGCTTTATTGAAACAATTACAACAGATTAGCGGGGTGATAAATGCCAATACAGTACTGCCGATTCTGGAAGATTTTTTGTTTGACGTACAAAAGAATCAACTGTCGGTGGTGGCAACCGATCTGGAAACGGTAATGAAAATTCAGTTGGAGGTGGAAGCGAAAGATACCGGCCGTGTTTGTATCCCGGCTAAAATACTGATGGATTCTTTAAAGAACATTCCTGAGCAACCACTCACTTTTAATATCGATAAGAATTACGCGGTTGAAATAACCAGCGACAACGGTAAGTATAAAGTGATGGGTGAAAATCCCGATAACTTTCCCAAGGATCCGGTAATTGATGATACCAATTCTTTCACCATCGCCTCGGCTGCCCTGGTTACTGCCATCAACAAAACATTGTTTGCTGTTAGTAACGATGATCTGCGTCCGGCCATGACAGGGGTTTTCTTTGAAATGAATAAAGAAGGATTGCAATTTGTGGCAACTGATGCGCATCGCCTGGTTCGTTACAAACGCACCGATGTTAGCTGTCCTAAAACTGATTCCCTCATCGTTCCTAAAAAACCGCTTACGCTGTTAAAAGGCGCCATGCCGGTGAATGACGATGAGCTAACTGTCAGCTATAACAGCAATCACCTGTTTGTAATACATGGCACCACCCAGTTAAGCTGTCGCCTCATCGATGCCCGTTTCCCTGATTACAAAGTAGTAATTCCTACAGATAACCCATATAAACTCACTGTAAACCGTACCGATTTCCAGGGCGCTTTACGTCGCGTTGGTATCTTCAGTAATAAAAGCACCAACCAGGTTGTATTAAGCATCAGCGGCAGTCAGTTGCAACTGACAGCGCAGGACATCGATTTCTCATTTGAAGGTAATGAGCGCATGAAATGTCAATACAATGGCGAAGACCTGCAGATCGCGTTCAACGCCAAATTCCTGATTGAAATGTTAGGTGCTACCGATACCGAAGATGTAACGGTTGAATTATCTACTTCTACCAAAGCTGGTATCATCCGTCCAGGCGACCAGGATGATAATGAAGAACTGATGATGCTGGTAATGCCATTAATGCTGAACACCTGATCGCTATTTTTATATATCTTGTTTTTCATACAACAAAACCCTCCCGGACAAGCCTGGAGGGTTTTTTAATTTAATCGCTACAAAAAGTAAAAAGTGAAATACTTAAATGATAAAGTGATAGTGAAATTTTATATCTGTGCTTCCTATCCCAAAAATGGAGTAGATCGGAATTTTAGTCGTAAATTATGGGTAAACGATTGGCTCCATGGAAGCTTTTATGAACTTTTGGGAGAATATTGCCTCCTGGCAACGAATGGCCATTTTACTGGGTGGAATGATCTTCTTTTGGCTGATTGAAGGCTATTATCCGCTTTTTAAATTCTCCTGGAAACGGTATAAACACGCCGGCGTAAACCTGGTTTTTCTTACCACCACTGTTATCCTGAATATCCTGTTAGGATCAATCACCATTCTCGCCTGCAGATGGGTAACCAACCATCATGTTGGATTATTGTATCTGTTCAACCTGCCGTTATGGGCCAGGATAATTATCGGCTTGCTGTTTATGGATTTTTTTGCGCAGTATGCTCCGCATTACCTGATGCATAAAATAAAATTCATGTGGAAGTTTCATATGATCCACCACAGCGATACCAAGGTTGATGTTACTACCGGCACCCGGCACCACCCGGGTGAATGGATCTGGAGAGAATGTTTTACCATTATAGGCGTATATGTAATGGGACTTTCTATTGGCATGTATTTCCTGTACCGCAGTGTGTCGGCTATTTTTACCCATTTCAATCACGCTAACATCAGGGTACCGCTCTGGCTCGATAAGCCTATCAGCTGGGTCTTCGTTTCTCCCAACATGCACAAGGTGCACCACCATTACAAACGCCCGTTCACCGATACCAATTATGCCAACATCTTTTCGTTGTGGGACCGGCTT
Organism: Niastella sp.; assembly: GCF_045805085.1. NCBI lineage: Bacteria > Pseudomonadati > Bacteroidota > Chitinophagia > Chitinophagales > Chitinophagaceae > Niastella > Niastella sp. The sequence continues at coordinate 5,667 of NZ_JBJMLX010000165.1, read as the reverse complement.
TTTGGCACGTTTGCCTACGCTGATCCTAAACAATTACAATATGGATTAGATGTATTAGAGGGTAAGCCCGATGAAAGTTTGGGTTATCAGCTAAAACTTCCCTTTAATAAAAATATTAAAACAGATTACTAGTTAACTGGTCAACTCGTTAACTGGTCAACTATTGTTGCTGCTGTTGCTGAATCATCTCCATGTACCTTCTATAAGAGTTCTCATCACTTTTTTGCTCCCCGTTCGTATTGGGCTGGGTTGCTAATATAGTGGCCTGGTCATCCTGAATATGGCCATCCTCATAACTTACCGATACGCCCACTTCCAGGTTGTGATTGCTGGTGCCTTTATAGGTTCCTTTTACCGGTGAACAATCGCCGAAGTTACGGCCAACAGCCAGGCGAACATGCAGGTCGTTTACAAAACAATTATTGGTGGGGTCTAAACCCAGCCAGCCATAATAGGGAATATAGGCTTCCACCCAGGCATGGGTGGCGCCTTCACCCCGCATACCATTGCGGTTCGGACAAACATACCCGCTTACATAGCGGGCGGGAATGCCGGTCATCCGCAGCATAACCAGTAAAATATGGGCAAAATCCTGGCATACGCCGGCTTTCAGCTTCCATATTTCATCAGGGGTTGTTTCTACATTCGTTACCCCTTTTATATATTGAAATTCCCTGTAAACATATTCATTCAGTTTTTGCGCTGCGGTCAGCGGCGTAACCTGCAAATATTGGCCAACCGGGGTATCGCGTTTTATCTCGTCTATTGCTTCACACGATTCCTGTTTCAGAAAATCAATAAACGGCACCTGGTGCCTGAAGGCCTGTAAACTATTCCATTGTTCTTCTTTTGGTGTGGCGTCTACAGGCAGTGGCCTTGCTTTCGTAACCACTTCAATTTTTGAGTCTATCTTCAACTCGGTATGGGCATTGGCAAACATAAAGGAGCCCACTTCGTTGCCATAATAATCTTTATATATATCCACGGTCGGCTCGCCGGTAATGGTAAGGTCCTGTTTTAGTACTGTCTGGTAATCATCTTTTACAGGGAACAAAATGATCTGGTTGGCACTGTCTCGAACCGAAACCTCGTATGTATACCTGGTAACGTGATGAATTTTGAATTGTGGCATGGTTGGCAAAAATACGAAACTCTGTATTGGATTTAAGAATATGCAAAACAACACTGATTCAGCGCATTGGCAATGGCGTACAGGTCATTTTTAATGTCTATCAAATATTGATGCAGGTTTTGACTGATGATGGTATCTGCTGTTGAATACCGCACCTTGCTCAGCAGTTTGCCGATCATAAAATCGAGCTGCTGATAATTGTTCACCTGGCCTTCCTGCTTCAGCCGATCAAAATACCGTTGCAGCCTGGTAATGGAATATATAATGGAGCGGGGAAAATGATTGTTCAGCACTACCTGTTCCACTACGTTGCGGGCCTCAAAGCCCGACCGATACGTTTTCAGGTATAATTCATACCCGGCTATGCTTAATAATAAATACTTCCAGTAAGGGGCGTCGGCCACCCGATCCATAACATACTGGTTGTTTATGAACCGCACATTCAACAGGTCAACCGATAAAATAGCGCGTTCCAGAAATTTGCCAATGTTCATAAAAGAATAGCCCTCGCCACGCGACATGGTGATATCAGCCGTTCCGTAATACAATAATCCCTGTTTTATTAACACATCCAGGATGGTAATAGGATCATCTTTTTGTAACCAGTTGGGCAGCCAGTCTTCTTTGGTGGTATGATAATAATCGTTCAAACATTGCCACAGTTCTTTGGTGATGTGGTCCTGCACGCTACGGGCATTTTCACGGGCGTGGGTTACAATATTTACAATGGCGTTTGGATTGCTTTTGTCGGCTACAATGAATTGCAGAATGCCGCGTGGGTTTGTTTCCAACTGTTTGGCTTCTGCCTCTTCCAGATAGGTGAACAGCCGCAACACCGGTTTCCAGGAAAAATCGTAGACGCTGTCCTGCGAATACATATAATTGACCTTTAGCATTCGCAAAATACCATCGCTGCGTTCAATATAACGGCTCATCCAGTATAAACTATCGGCTACTCTACTAAGCATCTAAAAAACCAGTTTATTGTTTAAAGTGTATGATTTGTGGATCTATTAAACTGTTCCAGGTTGCAAGTTTCAGGTTCCATGGTGCCGGTTACCAGCTTCGACGAGGTATGCCGCGCAGTGGCATTCACCATTGACCATTCACGATGACAACACCCACGTATCCTTACTTCCCCCGCCCTGTGATGAATTTACCACCAGCGACCCTTCACGCAATGCCACGCGGGTTAAACCGCCCGGAACGATCTCAATACCATCTGGCCCGCACAAGGCATAGGGTCGCAGGTCAACCCGGCGGGGTTGCAATTTTCCCTGCATATAACAGGGCGCCGACGACAAACTGATAATAGGTTGTGCAATAAACTGGCGTGGGTCTTTTTTAATGGCCGCACAGTATTCTTTTATTTCTTCTTCACTCGCTGTATTGCCCATTAACATTCCATAACCACCGCTTTCGTTGGTTTTCTTCACCACCATGTTGGTAATGTTGTTGAAAACATATTCACGGTGTTCTGCATCCTCTAACCGATAGGTGGGTACATTTTTTAAAATGGGTTCTTCATTCAGGTAATAGCGGATCATATCGGGCACATAACAATAAATGGCCTTGTCATCAGCCACCCCATTGCCTACCGCATTTACAATAGCTACATTCCCTTTCCGGTAGGCGCTCATTAATCCTGAAACGCCCAGTACGCTGTTGGGATTAAAAGACAGCGGGTCCAGGAACTCATCATCAACCCGGCGGTAAATAACATCCACCTGTTGCAACCCAAACGTGGTTTTCATATATACCCGGTGGTTATCCACAACCAGGTCACTCCCTTCTACCAGTTCTACCCCCATTAACCGGGCCAGGGTGGTATGTTCAAAATATGCAGAATTATAAATACCGGGGGTTAATAATACAATAGTAGGGTTGGCTATTTGCCGGGGCGATAATGAAACCAGGTTCTTGTGTAAAATATTAGGATATTCTATTACACTTCGTACGTTGTTCTGTGGCAGCAGATCGGGGAAAATGCGTTTGGTGATCTCCCGGTTCTCCAACATATAACTTACCCCGCTTGGCGTTCGCAGGTTATCTTCCAGAATATAAAACGACCCATCGTTATTGCGAATAAGATCGATACCGGCAATATGCACATACAGATCATATGGCACCTGCAGGTTGTACATTTCGCGTAAATAATGCGGACAGCTGTATATCATGTCAATGGGCACTACCCCATCCTTCAATATAAACTGGTTGTGGTATACGTCCTTCAAAAACAGGTTCAGGGCCTTCAGCCGTTGTTTGATGCCCTTTTCAATATGGTCCCATTCGGTTGCGGTAATAATGCGGGGAATAATGTCGAACGGAAAAATCTTTTCAATGCCTTCGCCGCTGCTGTAAACGGTGAATGTAATACCCTGGCTCATGAACAATCGTTTAGCCAGTTCTTCTTTTTTATTCAGCTCTTCCAGGTCGAGCTGCTGCATAAATTCCACCACCCGCTGGTATTGCTCCCGTACAGACGATTCCCTGTACATTTCATCCCAGGTATTGGTATCTACATAATAGGTCTTTAGCAATTCGGTAGCTTGCATACAGAGTAGTTTTGGTGTTCTTAAATGCTGGCAGGCAAATCGCTGGAGTGAAAAAACGGGTTCCTTCCAAATATAATGAAATGACTGCGTTTATCCTTCATTCAAGTCGGCTTTTCTTATCTTTATCCCGATGAAAAAAATTGCAATGATCCCGGCCCGCTATGCGGCAACCCGGTTTCCTGCCAAATTAATGCAGCTGCTGGGAACCAAAACTGTTATTCGTCATACCTATGATAATACCGTAGCCACAGGATTATTTGATGAAGTATGGGTGGTAACAGATAGTGATATTATTTTTAATGAGATCGTATCAAACGGTGGCAAAGCGTGTATGAGCCGTCAGCAACATGAAAGTGGCAGCGACCGCATAGCCGAAGCGGTGGCCGATATGGAAACCGATATCGTAGTAAACGTGCAGGGCGATGAACCTTTTGTAAAAAAAGAACCCTTACAGAAATTATTGCAGGTTTTTGAAGGTACAGCTGGTGAAAAAGTGCAGGTAGCCTCCCTGATGCAGGAAATGAAAGAACCGCAATTTATTGCCGACCCCAATTATGTGAAAGTAGCGGTTGATAAAAACATGAACTCGCTCTTCTTCAGCAGAAGCATAATTCCCTATCCGCGCAATAACGAAGCGAAGACCATCTATTATGAACATATTGGTGTATACGCTTTTCGAAAAGATGCCCTCATGGGTTTTACCACCTGGCCCATAACCCCATTAGAAGCCGCTGAAAAAATTGAATGCCTCCGTTACCTCGAGAACGGCGTACCATTAAAAATGGTAGTAACAGAATATATGGGTATTGAAATTGACACTCCGGAAGACCTGGAACGAGCAGCCCGGCTTTTATAAAGATTGCTGAAAAAAACAACCAACACCATGACGCAACCACTTTGGGGTATCGACCTGGGAGGAACCAAAATAGAAGGTGCCATAGTTCCTTCATTAGATAATCCGCAACCTATTTTAAGGACCCGTATCGATACGGAAGGCTACAAGGGATACGACCACATCATTGGCCAGATCGACAGCCTGGTACAAACAATGAAAAAGCAATCCGGTATACAGCCCCCCTGCATTGGACTGGGCACGCCCGGCGTGCTGGACCCTATATTGCAAACCATGAAAAATTGCAATAGCACAGCCCTGAACGGTCAGCCCCTGAAAAAAGACCTGGAAGAAAAACTGGGTATTCCCTGTGTGCTGGCCAACGACGCCAATTGTTTTGCTTTAGCTGAAACCCACTGGGGTGTGGTGAAAGAAAAAGCGCCCGATGCACAGCTGGTATTCGGAATTATAATGGGCACCGGTGTGGGTGGTGGTATTGTTGTAAACGGTCATGTGTGGAATGGCAAGCATGGTATTGCCGGTGAATGGGGCCATAACTTTCTCGATGAATCGGGCGGTCCCTGTTATTGTGGAAAAACCGGTTGTGTGGAAACCGTGTTATCGGGCCCCGGGCTACAGCGGTATTATAAAAGTATTACCGGCTCCATGCTTTCTTTAAAAGATATTCTGAATCATGCCCTGCAGGGGAACGATCCGGCGGCTATTAAAACCATTGACCGGTTGAATCATTTCTTTGGAAAAGCGGTTTCGGTAATCACCAATCTGCTCGATCCCGATGTGATTGTTGTGGGTGGTGGTGTAGGAAATATCGACAGCATTTACACAGCCGGTGTGGAATCACTGCATAAATATATTTTCAATAACAGGATCGATGTACAGATATTAAAACCCAGCCTGGGCGATAGCGCCGGTGTATTCGGTGCTGCAGCATTGGTTGCTTAAATCGTGAATCGGCAATCGTGAATCGTGAATGGGCTCGCAAACTTTGAGATTAATAATTGATCTTGCGCCGTCGGAAATTTATTGCCGATTGCCGATTGCCGATTGCCGATTGCCGATTGCCGATTGCCGATTGCCGATTGCCGATTGCCGATTGCCGATTGCCGATTTACGCCAGTACAGTGATC
>NZ_JBJMLX010000164.1:0-34650 GCF_045805085.1 Niastella sp. | reverse complement strand
GGACAAAGAAATGTTCAACCGGGGCCGGCAACGTGATCAGCAGGCGATTGATGAAGCAGTAAACGGCTGGTGGACTGCTTCCATGAAAAATCATGATGAACGTATAGCCTGGTGGCAACAGGCGCGTTTTGGCATGTTCATTCACTGGGGCATTTATTCATTGCCAGGAGGCGAATGGAAAGGGCAAAAAGTTGATGGCTATGCCGAACACCTGATGCGTAAGGAGAAAATTACCCGGGCCGATTATCTGGCATTAGCCCATCAGTTCAATCCCGTGTTGTTTGATGCCGATGCCTGGGCGCGTCATGCAAAGGACGCCGGCATGAAGTATATGATCATTACGTCCAAACACCACGATGGGTTTGCGATGTTCGATTCAAAAGTTTCCGATTTCAATATTGTGCAGCAAACGCCTTTTAAACGCGATCCCATGGTGGAGCTGTCTGCCGCCTGTCATAAATATGGGATTAAGTTTGGGTTTTATTATTCGCATGCATTCGACTGGGAACATCCCGATGCGCCGGGCAATGATTGGGAATACAGTAATCCCGGTGGTGATAAAGGATTGTATGGTGGTATAAACTGGTTTAACCTGCATCCAGAGTTGTTACCCAAAGCGCAAAAATATGTAAACGAAAAAGCGATCCCGCAAATAAAAGAGCTGCTGGCAAAATACCATCCCGATATTTTGTGGTTTGATACGCCCTCCAAATTACCGTTATCAGAAAACATTCGCATCCTGAAAGCCATTCGGGAAGTAGATAATCATGTTGTGGTAAATGGCCGGCTGGCGAGAAGTGCAGAAGTAAGTTTTGGCGATTATAAAAATACGGCTGACCGTCCGCTTGAGTTTTACCCCGTAACGGGCGATTGGGAAGCGATCCCCACAACCAATGAATCGTACGGTTATCATAAATTCGATAACAGCCACAAACCAGTAGGCGCCTTTGTGCATTTACTGGCGAAGGCCGCATCTCGCGGTGGTAACCTGTTGATGAATATCGGTCCAAAAGGTGATGGCGCCTTCGATAGCAAGGACCTGGCTATCTTAAAAGGCATTGGCGCCTGGATGGATAAGAATGGCGAGAGCATTTATGGTACTGTGGCAAGTCCGTTGCCATTGCAAAGCTGGGGTGTATCTACGTTGAAAGGCAATACGCTTTATTTGCATGTGTTTAACTGGCCGGCAGATAATAAATTGTATGTAGGTGGGTTACAGAGTGGATTCGGCAAAACGTACCTGCTCGTCGGTAAAAAGACATTAACCACAAACCGAGTAAATACAAACGATGTGGTGATTAACCTGCCGGCAAAAATGCCCGATATGTTGAATACAGTAATTGCTATTGAATTAAAAGAACCGTTGAAGACAGATTCAATTCGGGTATTTTCTGCCAATATTCCCCAGCAGCAATTGCTGGCATTTGATGCGCAATTACATGGTGATAAATTTGGTTATGGCGATGGCAAAAGCGGCAAATATTATGTGCAGAACTGGAAGTCGGATAACCAATGGTTGAGCTGGACGTTCCGCACTACAAAGCCAGCTACGTTTACCATAAATATGAAATATCTTGCCGGTGACGGTAATGGCGGCACGTTTGTATTGCAAACCGGGAATCATTCAAAAGAAATAAAAATAACCGGCAGCGGCTCCGATACTAAAGTGCTGACCTGGGACAATATGGATACCATTGAATTGCCTGCCGGAACGCACGAATTGATCATTAAGCCGGTCTCCATTGAGAAGGGCGAACTAATGAAATTGTTGGAATTACAGTTACTGGCTAAATAATATACTCAACGAAAACACAAAAGAATGCACAAAAAATTGGCTGGAACAGTTGCTTTGTTGGCTGTAGGATTATTGTCACAAGCGCAGAAGGTGAAACTGGCGCCTGTATTTGCAGATGCGGAAAAACAAACCCAGGTAATGCTTACCAGTATAGCAGCGGCGAGAGGAAGCAATACGGACCTGGTATCGCCACGTACCCTTGAAAATGGAAACCTGAAGCTGGTTCCTGCCAAAGACTGGACCAGTGGTTTCTTTGCCGGTGAATTATGGATGTTGTATGCGTTCACCCATAAACCGGAATGGAAAGCAAAGGCAGAAGAATTTACTGCCCGGGAAGAAAAAGAAAAATTCAATGGCGGTACCCATGACATGGGCTTTAAAATATACTGCAGTTATGGTACCGGTTATCAGCTTACAAAAGACGCTGCCTATAAAGAGGTGATCATTCAGTCGGCCAAAACATTATCAACCCGGTTCAACCCGAAAGTGGGTTGTATTCGTTCGTGGGACCATCACAAAGAACAATGGGGTTATCCCGTGATCATCGATAATATGATGAACCTGGAATTACTGTTTGCCGCTACCCGCCTTTCCGGTGATTCTTCTTTTTATAAAATAGCGGTGAGCCATGCCAACACCACTATGAAAAATCATTTCCGGCCCGATTATAGTTCTTATCATGTAGTGGATTATGATACGGTAACCGGCAAAGTGGTAAAAAGAAATACGCACCAGGGGTATGCCGATGAAAGCGCCTGGGCGCGCGGACAGGGTTGGGCATTGTATGGATACACTATGTGCTATCGCGAAACAAAAAATATAGCTTATCTGCGTCAGGCAGAAAATGTAGCTAAATTCATACTGCATCATCCCAATTTACCTGCTGATAAAATTCCTTACTGGGATTTTAATGCACCTGGTATTCCCAACGAACCACGCGATGCTTCTGCCGCAGGGGTGATTGCCTCGGGTTTGTTTGAGCTGGCTAAATACGGCAAAAACAAAAAGGAGTACCTTACCGCAGCCAATACCATCCTGCAAAACCTGACCAAGAATTATCGTTCGCCCATTGGCGAGAACAAAGGTTTTATCCTGTTGCACAGCACCGGTTCCAAACCAGCCAATAGCGAAGTAGATGTGCCGCTTAATTATGGTGATTATTATTATTTAGAGGCGCTGTTGAGGTCAAAGTAGATTATGTTAAAATAGCTGAATAAATTGCAGGAAGGTTCGCAAACACAGAAAGTAATATTCAGTTAGTTGCAAATAAAACAAAAGAAGGTTATATGAAAAAAGTAGTTGCTGCATTGGTATTGTTTTGTTGTTTGTTGCATACGGCATTTGCACAAACAGCAGCAAAGGAGTCGCACGACAAACACATGGAATGGTGGCGCGAAGCCCGTTTTGGGATGTTCATTCACTGGGGTGTTTATTCCGTGCCGGCTGGTTATTACAATGGTCAGCCCATTAAGCGCATAGGAGAGTGGATCATGAACCGCGGAAAAATTCCGGTAGCCGATTACCAGGAATTTGCCAAACAGTTCGATCCCGTAAAATACGATGCGGATGCCTGGGTAAAACTGGCTAAAGAAGCCGGCATGAAATACATTGTGATCACCGCCAAGCACCATGATGGTTTTGCTTTGTTTAAATCAAATGCCAGCAAATGGAATATGGTAGATGCCACGCCGTATGGCAAAGACCTGCTGAAGCCCCTGGCAGAAGCCTGCCGCAAATACGGGATCAAACTGGGCTTTTATTATTCGCAGGCGCAGGACTGGAACAATCCGGGTGGCGCTGCTGCCCGCAAGGTTGCCAGCGAAGGCTGGGCCAATCCTGATTCCGCAAAAATAGATGCCTATACCGCAGCTCATGAAGGCCATTGGGATCCCGCACAAACCACCAAAACCATGGCGCAATACATCGATGATGTAGCGGTTCCGCAGGTAAAAGAATTGCTGACCAATTATGGCGATGTAGCGGTGCTGTGGTGGGATACGCCTACCGGTATGACTGATGAGTTTGCTGAGAAATTAAATGCTGCTTTGGCATTGCAACCCAATATCATCACCAACGACCGGTTAAAACGCCCCAACTTTCCCGGTGATTACAAAACGCCTGAGCAAAGAATTCCCAAAGAAAGCGAACTGGATGGTAAAGACTGGGAAACCTGCATGACCATGAACGGCACCTGGGGTTTTAAAAAAGATGACCACGAATGGAAAAGTACAGAGGTAATTATCAGGAATCTGTTAGACATAGCTTCAAAAGGTGGTAACTATTTATTGAATGTAGGTCCCAAGCCAGATGGTACCTTCCCTGATGAAAGTATCAGTCGACTGCAACAGGTAGGCGCGTGGATGAAAGTAAACGGCGACGCTATTTATGGTACAAAAGCGAGTCCATTACCCGCATTGCCATGGGGACGTTGCACCAAGAAAGAACAGAACGGGAACACCACTTTATACCTGAGCGTGTTTAACTGGCCCGCCGATAAAAAACTGGTGGTACCCGGGTTGACCCAACCGGTTACATCGGCTGTTTTATTAGCCAATGGTAAAAAACTGGCCACGGCCGCTTCAGCAGACGGATTGGTAATAACAGTGCCCGAACAGGCGCCCGATAAAATTGCCAGTGTAATTAAACTGCAGGTGAAGGGAACGGTTGCCGATAAGCGGTTTATGGGCGCCGGCGCCAGCGGTTTGGGTAATATGAAAGAGTGACAATTCTTGCCTGAATAACAGGTTTATACGCTTATATTTACACCTATTTAATTCTCGCGTATGAAAAAAGGATGTTTGTCTGTTTTATTAATTGCCTTTTCTTTTGTTTTTGTAAATGCGCAATCAGAAGCCGATACTGTTATCACAAAAGCAAAAGCGAATAAATGGTTTAAGAAAAAAGAATGGTTGAATGGCGCGCCGCTGAAGCCGCATAAATCAATCAATAAAGAAGAATTTGCCCGTCAATACCGTATCAACAAAGCGTATTGGGATAAAGCATTTGCTTTTTTGAAAGAGCAAAACCTGCAAACAATAGCAAAAGGAAAATATCCCATAGATGGCGATAATGTATTTGCATCAGTAACGGAAGACCCCAGCAAGGATTTTGATAAAACCAATTGGGAATCGCACCGTAAGTACATCGATGTACAATGCGTATTGGTAGGTGAAGAAAGAATGGGTAAATGGCCCGTGGCAGAAGTTACTTCCACAACCAAACCTTACGACGAAACAAAAGACGTAGCCAATTATACCGCGCCCGGCAAATTCTACAATATACCTGCCGGCACCTTTATCATCTTTTTCCCCGGCGAAGCGCACAGGCCGAATATTACGCCTGGAGGGAATAAGGTAGTGAAGAAGATGGTGATTAAAATTAAAGCAGCGTAGTTCACAACATGCTGTTGCAGGTTACAGGTTGCCGGTTACCGGTTTTAATGTTGGAGCTTTCAATAATAAAGGTGGGTTACCCTTTGGAGGATAACCCACCTTTGTATTTTGCTTGATTGCCGATTACCTGCTTCCCCCCTGCAACCTGTACCCTGAAACTTGCAACCATTTTTACGATTTGCGATTTCTTCTTTCATTGAGTTGCGTCATATACAACGAGCCTGGTTGTAAACCTTCCTTATTCTGCCCTTCCCACTCCCCATCAGGACGTCCATTCAGTCTGCCTTCGTATTTCCCGCCTTTCAGTCCAATGCAATAATTTTTTCCATCAGCCCAGGGGCTTTGTACAGCAGCACGTTTGGCAGTACAGTTCCATAATATTTGCGTAACACCTGCCCAACCATGGCCACTGCCCCAGTTACCCCGGTCCTGGATGTTAATTTCACCATCAGTTACAATATTATCATACAATGTGCCGGAAGCCCAGCGGTGGTGCGGGCCAATATCGGCATGTGTTTGTTTGGCGGTGCAATTATAAAAAACGTTGGGTCCGCAAACGCGGGCGCCGGTAACATAATCATGACGCCCTTCGGTAGTTTGGCAATTCATGACCAGGTTTTGCTGACCGTCGTTGTTAAATGAATAACGGCGGCCACCTGTAATCTGTGATTTAGCATCGAGGCAGCGGCTGTCGGTCACGGTGATCCATTTGGCCAGATCATCTATGTGAACGCAGGCATAACCAAAGTAGCGGGCCGTTACATTCCGCACCCAGCCGTTTTCAATTTTATTGAATTGAATGGCCGTCCAGCCATGATCTTCAGACGTGTCTTTATCGTAAGTAGATTCACAACGCAATTGTTCGATGCCCACTTTGGACAACCGGCCATTGAAATTGTATTTATAAATAAAGCCGCCGCCGTATTGTTTTTCCAGCGACATCACCACCGGGTTGTCAAGGGTAATGGTATTGCCCTGCACTTTGGTAATGATGCGTTCGTAACGCAGGTCATATTCTTTAGGTTGCCATTGTTTGGTGCCGTCCCGTGCATCGATGGCATCCATTTTCAGGTCCTTTACCCAGGCTTCGGTGCCAGGTCGGAACAAAATAACTTTATCACCTGCTTTAAAGTTAGCGGCCGATTCAACCTGGAAGGACGTAGCGCCGGTTGGCACATAGGCATCCGTGATAGCTACGCGCGTACCAGGTTGTTCTTCGAAATTACCGGTTCCGGAAATATTGATCAATGACCGTTGGGTATTTCCGGTGGCAATCAATTTGGTATCGCTTTCTCCATCACCTTCGCCGCGCAGGATGATGCCGCTGGCTGTAATATGAATGGTGCCGGGGATGTTGTATACGCCTTTCTTTAATAAGATGGCGCCGCGAAAACCGTTTTTGTCGGGCGTTCTTTTCGCTACTTCATCGATAGCATCCTGGATAATAGCCTGGCTATTATCGTTACCCGCTGAAATGGTTTTTACAACAGGTACAGTGGGTATGGGCTGATCGCCCTGGTAATAGCCTACACGACTGAAATCGGGCAGGATATTACCCTTTTCGTCAGGGTGATATTGTAAAGTTCCGTTGGAAGTCAGGCTAACAAATTTCGAATCCCATGTAGAGGCTGGCGGTTGAAAACCTGCAACCAGTACAATCCCGGTCGAAACAACAAGAAGTTGTCGAAGCTGTTTAAGCATATCAATATTATAAGTGAACTATTGTTTTTGGATAAATTCTTTTTGATAACTCAACGGGCTTTTACCGGTGATGAGTTTAAAATATTTATGAAAGCTGGTAAAGTTATTGAAGCCGCTTTCGAAGCACAGCTGTTTAATGCTCATTTTGTTTTCGATCAATAATTTACAGGCATAGCCCACCCGCACTTCAATCAGGAACTGCGAAAAGGTTTTACTTGTTTTTGATTTGAAATAGCGGCAAAATGAGTTGGGACTGATGTTTGCTACAGAGGCGATCTCATCTAACTGAATGGGACGTTTGAAATTTTTCAGCGAGAAGTCGTAAATGGCGTTGATGCGGTCGTTCTCGTTTTCGGGCATTTCGTGTTTAAACCCAATGCTCGATAATGACTGCAAATTGGGGCATTCAGCAATAGCAGTTAATGCCTGGGTAAGCAGCAAAATGCGGTGCGGTCCTTCCGTATTTAATAATACATCCAGGAATTCTGCTACCACCACGCGGGTTTTACCGGTGATCTGTAAGCCACGTTTCGCTTTTTCAAGAATGTTTTTGATCTTAATGTTTTCCGGCAGTTGCAAAAATTGTTCTCCCCAGAAGGTTTCGTTGAAATGACATACTCTTATATCGGCCGAAGTTGGCTCATTTTCATTAAAATAGGTATCGTTGAAACGCCAGTAATGCGGCAGACCTGAGCCTACCAGTACTACGTCGCCGTTTTTGAAATGCCGGATGCTGTCACCTACAAACTGGGTGCCTTCACCTTGTCTAAAATGGATTAATTCAACTTCCTGGTGGTAGTGCCAGCGGTTATTGATGTAAGGAACAAGATCCTGGCGAACGCTGAAGGAGTGGCGGATCTCCTTTGATACTTTTAATAGCTGGGGCCTCATAATTAAGCTGCTTTTACTTCAAATGGCAAAAAATGGTGCAATCAGGGGTAAATTAGCTTAACTTTTAGCGCTGGCGAAAAAATGCTACGCTAACGTTTCCGTAACATATGTAAATATTTCTGCTGTTTGATGCAACCTTTTTGATAGAAATGCAGACCCCATTGAAATTAATGTTGAAGAACAAATTCTGAAATGGAACTAACCAGTTCTTCGCTAATGGGGAGTGTGGGTGTTATATAGGTAGCGAGGTTTTCTTTTCTGTCTCCCTCCACGATCCTGAAAATATGGTTCATGTTTTTAATGAGTGTCAGTTTGGCCTTTGTGTTTGATTTTGCCAGCAGGTTGGCGTCTTCTTCTTTTACCTGCAGGTCGTTTGTGCCTTGAAGTATTAAAACCGGGATGGTGAGTTTTTTTATTTCAGCTTGCGGGTCGTAGTGAAACCAGGAGATCATATACGGCTGAACGCTGGGTCTGAACAAGGCAAACAGCATTTTGGGCACATTGGCAACGGTTTTACCCAGCACCAGACTGTCGATAATAGGGTAGCTGCTGTCTTTTACCATGGCTGGCTGCCCGGCTAGTTGCTCTTTCAGTATTTTATCGGCCGAACGGCCGGCACCGGCAATGGAAACAAACCCATGGGCGGTGTTGAGTGCGGCGATCATGCCTATAAGTGACCCTTCGCTGTGACCGGCCACAAATACCTTTGAAAAGCGTTTATCTTGCTTCAGCCATTCTATCCAACTGCGGGCATCGTTGATGTAATCTTCAAACCGCAGGTCGGCTTCGGTTTTTCCGGCAGCTTTACTTTCGCCAATGCCTCGTTTGTCGAACCGTAAGGACGCAATGTTTTTTGCCGCAAGGCCATACGCCAGTTTTTGCAGGCTCTCGTTCTTCATCATGGGGTTATCGCCATTACGGTCGGTTTGGCCCGAACCGGCAATGATCAGCGCCACCGGTAATTTTGCCGGTGCGTTGGCAGGAATGGTTAAAGTACCGGCGATATCACCACTGGCTGTATGCAACACAACATTTGTTTCAGTATATGTAGTATCACTTTCTGCCGCCGCCATAAATGGGAGAGTTAGAAGCAGGAAAACGAATGGCATAAGCCTGAATTTCTTCATAACGCAATTTGTTCTGGTAATGAAATGTGTTGCCGGAGTGGTTATTTCTTACTGTACTCTTTCAGCATTTGTTTTTCTTTCTGGCTCAGGCTGTTCATGCCCCGCTTGCTTATTTTGTCGAGGATCCTGTCAATTTCCTGTTGCTGGTTGAATTTACTCTCGTTATACTTGTGATCGACGGAATAATAGTTCTTATGCGTATTGAAAAAAAGATTGTCAATAAGTAAAAGATGCGGCCTGGTAATAATCAGGTAAATGAACGCCAGGGTGGGCACCGAAATAATTAAAATAGTAATATAATTTTCAAACAGGGCGGCAGGTTGTAAGGCAATGGCTACCAGCATCCCGATCATGGCGCCGCCCAGGTGCGCTTCGTGCCCGATGTTGTCTCTTTTTGAGCGTACCCCGTAAATGGTAAGGCCAATGTAAAGAAGCCCAAACAACCAGCCTGGCAAAAAGAAGATCCTGATACCAGGATCCAGTGCAATGACGGCGAAAATACCGCCATTTACGGCGCCCGAAGCGCCTACTGAGGTATAATCCCCCTGGTTTTTATATATCAGCAGCGACAACAGGTTGCCGCCCACCATGCTGGCAAAATAAACCAGTAAAAAGCCATACCAATCCAGTTGGCCAATTAATAGCCCTGCAAAAAAATACACCCCCAGCATATTGAAAATAAGGTGCATCCAGTTCACATGCAAAAAACCTGAGGTTACAAGCCTTTTGTAATCCCTGTACAGGCGAACCTTTTCAACACCAAATTCGTATTTCTCAAAAAAGAAATGGTTTTTAAACCCCTGGTATGAAACCACGCCGGTCACGATAATAACTATCCAACTAATAATTCCAGAAAGTCCGGTTCCCATATGAATAAGTTCATTATAATAAACATACTAACGATAAGCGAAGGTTGCAAATAATTGTTAATTACGGACCCTAGGCTTTACAAAAGGGTAACAGCGTGTTTATTAACCGGTAATGGCCGTTGACGCCCGCTCAATTAATTGCGAAGGCAGGATCATTTTTTTCTCATATGGCATCAGCATTTTCTTTTCAATAAGCTTGAACAAAATGCTGGCTGCCTCGCGGCCGATATCGTAAGCCGGTTGAATAATGGTAGAAAGTGCGGGGTCGAATAATGCGGCGGCTTGCAGGTTCGAAAAACTGATCACCTTCACTTCCTGCGGAATATGCAGGTTTATTTCCTTGCATACTTCGTAAGTATTCACCGCAAACTTTTCAATGGCGGCAAAAATGCCATCGGGGCGGGACGGGTTTTGAAACAGGTTGCGTAATATTTCGCGGTTAATATAATCTTTCGAAGTAAGGTCAACGATCAGGGGCGGGGTAGGCACTTTGAATTTTTCCAGGGCGGCAAGATAGCCCGCTTTACGCCGGTTTGAGATGGACAGGTTTCCCGCCATTCCCAAAAAAGCGATGTTCTTGCAGCCTCTTTTCAACAAATGTTCCGTTGCCTTGAAAGCCATTTCGGCATCGTTGGTCATTATGTTGGGCACATCGAGCTCTTCACTGGTTCTGTCAAAAAGCACCACCGGAACACCGGCCTGCCGCCAGGCCTCGATATGATCGTAATTGTTAGTGGTATTTGACACCGAGATCATAATACCATCTACCCGGCCATTGCGCAAAAGTTGCAAAATGTCGCGTTCTTTATTATAATCTTCGTGCGAAAGATAAATGAGTACGTGATAACCCTTGCTGGGGGTTATCGATTCAATGCCATTGATGACCTGGGAGAAAAAATTGTTTTCTATTTCAGGTATGATGACCGCAATTGTCTTGCTTTTATTCTGGCGTAAACTGCTGGCGTGCGGATTGGGTTGGAACCCGAGCTTTAAGGCTAATTCGCGCACCCGTTCTTTGGTTTGCGGACTAATTTCATGACTATCGCGCAAAGCGCGGCTAACCGTTGACACGGCCAGATTCAATTCTTTCGCTAACTTCTTTAAATTCACTTGATCCATATAGTACCGTCCCCAGCAAAGATTAAGAAATACGAGCTACTTTTGCAACATTTTTCGAAAACGTTTGCAAAGAATTTGCTAATGGGGTTGAAGTTTGGAACCATTACAAATTGTAACCTTGTAAAAAATGTGCTCTAAACAATTACTTTATGTATCAATTTGAACAAACTATGCGCTGGTTCGGCCCTTCCGACCCAGTTAGTCTGGCCGATATCCGACAGGCCGGTTGTACAGGAGTCGTGTCTGCGTTACACCATATTCCCAATGGCACCGTCTGGACCAAAGAAGAGATCATGAAACGCAAACAAACCATTGAAGCAGCAGGGTTAACCTGGTCGGTGGTAGAAAGCGTTCCCGTTCATGAAGAGATAAAAACACAAAAAGGGAATTACCAACAACATATTGCCAACTATTGTGAAAGCATCCGCAACCTGGCAGCCTGCGGTATTTACGTGGTTACTTACAATTTTATGCCCGTGCTCGACTGGACGCGCACCGATTTGGCTTACACGGTTGAAGACGGCAGTAAAGCGCTCCGGTTCGAAAAAGCTGCCATGGTGGCATTTGACGTATATATGCTGAAAAGACCCGGCGCCGAAAAAGATTATTCAGCCGCCGAGCTGGCCAAAGCAAAAGAACGCCTGGCAAACATGACAGACGATGAAAAGAACCTGTTACAACGCAATGTAATTGCCGGTTTGCCGGGTAGTGAAGAAAGCTTTTCCCTGCAACAATTTCAGGCGGCCCTTGATACCTATGAAGGCATCGATGCCAAAAGATTACAACAGAACCTGATTGAATTTTTACAACAGGTAGCGCCGGTAGCCGACCAGGTAGGGGTAAAACTGGTAGTTCACCCCGATGATCCGCCCTATGCCATTTTCGGTTTGCCCCGCGTGGTAAGCACCGCCCAGCAGGTAAAGCAATTGTTCGAAGCAGTTCCTAATGCCAGCAATGGCCTATGCTTTTGCACCGGTTCATTTGGCGTACGGGCCGATAACGACTTACCTGCCATGGTGTTACAGTTTGGCGACCGCATCAATTTCATTCACTTACGCAGTACCCAACGCGATGCGGACGGTAATTTTTATGAAGCCAACCACCTGGAAGGCGATGTGGATATGTACAGCGTGGTGAAGAACCTGGTGCAGGTAATGCAAAAGCGGCAGGTTAACCTGGCTATGCGCCCCGACCATGGGCACCAAATGCTGGATGACCTGAATAAAAAGACCAATCCCGGCTACTCGGCGATAGGACGTTTACGCGGACTGGCAGAATTACGCGGACTGGAATTAGGAATAGCCCGTTCTTTGAACGGGTAAATCCCAAGGCACAAGATTCAAAGCACAAGGTCTCCAATTGAGGTCTTGTGCTTTTTTATTGCCCTTGTTCCTGAACCCTGGGTCTTGTGCCTTCATAATAGATGTCATGCCAATGATTACAGTTTAATAATACTGAAGTCTAAAAACATGCAATATGTATCTCTTACTAATTGATTGACATGGATCTATTTCCACTGCAAGCCAATTGGGTATTTAGGAAATAACCACATTATGGTATATAAAAATCAAGGGCCAATATTGCATAATATCAAAAAACTTTCTACTTTTGAGCGACTTCATTAACCTCTGATCCTCCAACATCCTCTGTAATTACCGATCGTCACCCGATTTTCCTTTCGAATCACCCCATTGGCCCGATTTCCTTCGAAAGCCTCTGAACCAATCCTTTCGAATAGCCTCTGGTTTATTATTACTTGTGTACCGTTTTTGTTTTATGGGACCTCAATAGCCTATTACGATCTGATATTCTCGTGACAAACGCAGAAGAGATGGTGATTTAGGTATTGACGTGTATGATTTTATGGGTAAAATTTTTTAATTCTCAGTAACGAATGTGACTGAGGGAAGCGGGAGCTTTACGTTGAACTGTGATAAACCGGAAAAATGAATACAAATTTGCATTGGTATGCCTTATACACCAGGCCCCGGTGGGAAAAGAAAGTGGCGGATCTGCTCGGCCTGAAACAAATTGAGAACTATTGTCCGATACAGAAGATTGAAAGAAACTGGAGCGATAGAAAAAAGATTATAGCGGAGCCCTTGTTTAAATCGTACGTACTCGTACGACTTGCACCAAAAGCACACATTCCGGTGCTGCAAACAGATGGTGTAATAGGGTTCGTAACTTTTCAGGGTAAACCCGCAGTAATACGTGATGAAGAAATTGACATAGTGAAGCAGTTCCTGAAAGATTACGAACATATACAGGTAGAAAGAATTGATGTGAATATAAACGATGAAGTGACCATTATAAACGGTCCGCTGGAGCAACAAACCGGCCAGGTGATGGAAGTGAATAACAGAAGTGTGAAAGTGATGTTGCCTTCATTGGGTTTTGCCCTGGTAGCAATAGATAAGAACAACCTTTCAAAAGGTTCAAAATAATAACTACTAACTTCAAATTGAAATATTGAATGGAAGCGACAAAGCAGTATCATTTAACGGTAATCGGTTTAGGATATGTAGGATTACCCCTTGCAGTAGAATTTGCAAAGAAATATCCTGTCGTAGGCTTTGATATCAATCAGGCACGAATAGCCGAACTGCGGTCTGGTAACGATCACACGCTGGAGATCAGCAGCGACCACCTTTCTTCTGTACTTAAAAAGAAATTGGATAGCACACTTGGCTTATGGGTGAGCGATCAGCTGGAAGATATTAAAACAACCAACGTATTTATCATAACTGTACCTACGCCGGTTGATAAATATAACCGCCCCGATCTGACGCCGCTGGTGAAAGCCAGTGAAACAGTAGGTAAAGCATTGAAGAAGGGCGATATCGTAGTGTATGAATCAACCGTATACCCCGGTGTTACCGAAGATGAGTGCGTACCTATTCTTGAAAAAGTGTCAGGACTTACTTTCAATAAAGATTTTTATGCCGGTTATTCACCCGAGCGTATTAACCCCGGCGATAAAGAACATACAGTTACTAAAATTAAAAAAGTAACTTCCGGTTCAACCCCCGAAGCTGCCAAAATTGTAAATGACATTTATAGCAGCATTATTGTAGCGGGCACACACATGGCGCCTTCTATAAAGGTGGCCGAAGCCGCCAAGGTTATCGAGAATGCACAACGCGATATCAACATCGCCTTCATCAATGAGCTGGCCAAAATATTTAACCTGCTCGATATCGATACGCAGGAAGTGCTGGCTGCAGCCTCTACAAAATGGAACTTTTTACCGTTCCGCCCTGGTTTGGTAGGAGGTCACTGTATTGGCGTTGACCCCTATTATTTAGCACAAAAGGCTATGGAAGTTGGTTATCATCCTGAGATCATCCTGGCCGGACGTAGATTGAACGATGGCATGGGTGCGTATGTAGCCGGTGAAGTAATAAAACTGATGGTGAAGAAAAGCATTCCGGTTTCTCAAAGCAAAGCCCTGGTATTAGGTATTACTTTTAAAGAGAATTGTCCCGACGTTCGCAATACCAAAGTGATTGACATTATCCGTCACCTGCAAAGCTACCATGTTGAGGTTGACATCTACGATCCCTGGGCCAATCCCGAAGCAGTAATGCATGAATATGGCGTGAAAACGATTCAGGAATTACCAGCCTCCCAATCACAATACAATGCAGTAGTGCTGGCTGTAGCGCATGAACAGTTCAGTTACGAAGTCATTAAGAAATTATGCAGCGACCATTGCGTGCTGTTTGATGTGAAAGCCCATTTGGGAAAAGATTTAGTTGATGCACGTTTATAACTATTAATTATGTACAATCAGAAATACCATACCGCCGATATTAGTAAAGCCACCTTCCTGGTAACAGGCGGCGCAGGCTTTATAGGTTCAAACATTGTAGAATATTTATTAACGCATGGCGTTGGTAAAGTGCGGGTGCTCGACAACTTTAGTACGGGTTCCATGGAGAATATTGAACCGTTTTTACCCCGTCCTGAATTTAGTTTGATAGAAGGCGATATCCGCGACCTGGATACCTGTCGTCGTGTAGTAGGCGGTGTTGATTATGTGCTGCACCAGGCTGCATTGGGTTCGGTACCCCGCTCCATAAACGATCCCATTACCAGCAATGAAGTGAACGTAAGCGGTTTTTTGAATATGCTGGTAGCAGCAAGAGATGCGGGTGTTAAAAGAATGGTGTATGCAGCCAGTTCAAGCACTTATGGCGATCACCCCGGTTTGCCAAAAGTAGAAGATAAAATAGGGAATCCGCTCTCGCCATACGCCGTTACAAAATATGTAAATGAGCTGTATGCGTCGGTGTTCAGCCGCACCTACGATTTTCATACCATTGGGTTACGTTACTTCAACGTATTTGGTCCCCGCCAAAACCCACGTGGCCCCTACGCCGCCGTTATTCCTTTGTTCGTTCAGAGTGCGTTGAAAAACGAAGCGCCTTTCATTAACGGAGATGGCGAAACGAGCCGTGACTTCACCTTCGTGGAAAACGCGGTACAGGCAAATATCAAAGCCGCCCTGGCCCCTGATATAAACAAACATGAAGTAGTGAACATAGCTGTGGGCGATAAAACAACGCTGAACGAATTGTGGAAACACATAACCGGGTTTATCGGTATTGACCTGGCGCCGAAATATCGCGAAGAAAGAAAAGGGGATGTGCGTCATAGTCTGGCCAATGTGAGCAAAGCCCAACAGCTGATCGGTTACCAGCCTAATGTAACCATTGAAACAGGATTACAAACAACGGTAGAGTGGTTTAAGCAATCGTCGTATATGAAAGTAACCTCTTAAAACGTAGCCTTGCCGGCAAGCGGCCATTAATAAAATAACGTACAATGAATAGAAACCACATACATCCTGCTACCCTTACCTGCTTTTTTGTAGCGTTTGTTCTTTTGCTTACCACTTCTTGCAGTACCGGCAAGAAGTTGAATTACTTCAATGACCTGCCTGATACGGAAACATATGAATTGAAAGCAATGCCTGTGCCAGAGCGTATTATTGAGCGCGGCGACAGGATCGATATCAATTTTATTGTAAGAGACCAGGAAAGCGCCGCATTTTTTAACAAACACAATATGGCCGGGGCCGCCACTGCCGCCGCTGCTATGGTTGGTGTAGGCGGCGGGGGTGGCGGCGTTTCAACTTCCGGCGCTGAGTATGTGGTGAATGAAGAAGGCGAAGTTGAAATTCCGGTTATTGGCAGACTGAAGCTTTCAGGTTTAACGCTCAGTCAGGCAAAACAAAAATTATATGGCGTCGTAAGCCCATATCTGAAAGAGCCTTTAATAGAGGTAAGTTTTACCACTTTTAAAGTAACTGTGTTGGGTGAGGTAAAAACCCCGGGTTCTTTTATAATACCGGCGCAACAAGCCACCATATTCGCTGCGCTGGCAGCAGCCGGTGATCTGCCGCACAGCGCCAAACGCTATGACATTCGCCTGTATCGCGACTATAACGGAAAAAGAACCATCCGAAAGTTGGATTTAAGAAAAGCCAGTGTGTTGGAAGATCCGGATATTTTTCTGATGCGGCCGAATGATGTGATCTATGTGCAGGCCCGTTCGGGTTCTATCTTCAAAGAAGATTTCGGTTTGGTGGCTTCCCTGTTCACAATCGTTATTTCGGTAGTAACCCTTGGCTTTACCATTCACAATACATCCAAATAAAACTTTCAGCCATGGAGCAGAAGTATCATGACGAGCCAGAAGAAAGTAAAGGTGGTTTTGATGCAAAACGACTTTTCGGAAAACTGGCAAAAAGCTATTACTGGCTTATTTTATCTGCCGGCGTTTGTTTAGCTGCTGCCTTTGTGTATATACGGTATACAACGCCGTTATACCAGGTGTCTACCTTTATTGAGGTGCAGTCGGCCGGTGAAGTAAAATCAAATATATTAGGTGGATCGGCCTTCGGCTCAGGCCCGGCTGCTACCGCTCAGGCGGCCCCCGATTTAAATAGTGAAATATTTAAACTGGAGGCAGCTGCGTTGATCGAGAAGGTCGTTGACTCGCTGCACCTCGATATCGAGGTAATGCAAAAGGGCCGCGTGCTCGATAAACCCCTTCACCTCGATTCACTGCCCTTTACCATTAAGTTAAAAAGATGGGATATTGACGAAACAACACCCGTATATAAATTACTGGTAAGCGAGGATAGCTATAAACTGCAGCTTGAAAAAGAAGTGGTAAAAGGCTATTACAATGTGCCCCTGGTATTTAAACACGATACCATCACTATTGAGCCCAAACCTTTTCTTAGTATTAGTAAAGGTGTTTATCTCCTACGTTTCCCTGGCAGGGATGGTGCTGTAGGCAAATATGCATCCCGGGTTTCAGCCACTGCGGTGCCCAAGGGTGGTATGGCTATGTTGCAGATAACCGTAAAAGATGAAATTCCTGAGAGGGCCAAACAAATAGTAGAAGTGTTGCTGCAAAATTATGATGAAGCCAACTTCGAATTTAAAAGCAAGGCCCTGCGTACAGAAATTGAGTTCCTCGAAAACAGGTTGAACACCGTGTCGTCGGAACTGTCGCAACAGGCTAATAAAGTAAAAGATTTCAAGTCGAACAACAAGGTGAACGATGTAGGTACATCGGCCAACCAGTTGCTGGGTAACCTGGTAACCCTCGATAGCAGAAAAGGCGAGAACCAGTTACGGGAAAACCTGTTGACACAGATAGAAAACAGCATGCTGGCAAGTGGCCAGGAGCAGATAGTTCCCAACGTTACTGCGCTGGCCGACCCCAGTTTGGCCGCTTTTGTTGACGGGTATAATAGACTGGTTGTAAGAAAAAAGGAAATACTCGATCGTGGTACGCCGCAGGATATTCGCTTACCCGATATCAATGCCGGCTTGGCCACTGCTAAGAACAGCATCCTGTCAAGCCTTAGCAGCATTCGTCAGCAAATAAGAACAAGCAATGCCTTTATTGCTTCCCAGGAACAAAATTCCACCAACCGTTTCCAGGGCATGACGGAAAAAGAAAAAGACCTGAACCAGACCAACCGGGTATTAGGCGTAAAAGATCAGTTGTATACCTTCCTGCAACAGAAGATAGAAGACAAGAAAATGGAATATGCTTCTGCAGGTATTGCCGGTACACGTATTGTTGACTGGAACGTGAGTAGGAGCGTGAACCCAAAACCTTATGTGGTGTATGCCATGGGCTTTTTGTTGGGGCTTATGCTGCCGGTGTTGATCATAGTGGTTCAGTTCATGATGAATAACAAGATCGAAACCCGCGAAGATGTGCACAGCATTACTTCGCTGCCAATTGCAGGTGAGATCATTCTCGATGATAGTAAGGCCGACCTGGTAATTGCAGAAGAAACAGTGTCGCCCATTGCCGAACAGTTCAGGACCTTGCGTACGAATATCTCCTATATGGGTTATGGTCCCGACCAAAAGGTATTGATGGTTACTTCCAGTGTGAGCGGTGAAGGAAAAAGCTTTGTAAGCCTGAACCTGGCAAGCTCACTGGCCATCAGCAGCAAGAAAGTGGCATTGCTGGAGTTCGACCTTCGCAACCCAAGTTTGTCAGAACGCTTAGGATTTAAAAAATCGATCGGTATTACCAATTATTTGCGTGGTGAAGTACAGATAGATGATATTTTACAATCAGTGCCTGAGCTGGAAAATTTGTCCTTCCTCAGCGCCGGAACACCTTTGCCGCTGAACCCGGGTGAGATCATTCTGAACCCACGCATGAAAGCGTTATTCGATTACCTGAAGGCGCATTATGATTATATCGTAATGGATACACCGCCGGTGGAAGCTGTGTCAGATGCATTATCATTAGGTAAGCTGGCTGATTTAACCTTCTTCGTATTACGGCATAAGTTTACGGTGCGCCCATCGTTGAAATTGATCAACGATCTGCATCAGGATCAAAAACTGCCGCATATTTCTTTAATCATAAACGGCATTAAACCTGGTTATGGGTTCCAGCATGTGTATGGTTACGGATATGAATATGGACAAATGGGCAAGGGGAAAAAGAAAAAGAAAAATTCAGAAGGCAAGCTGAAAATAGCATAATACGTAAAAAAACGAACGATGAAATTCTCTTTGAAGGATGGTTTTTATTCTTATTTCAAATATTTCTACAGCATCATTGGCCGTAGACTGGTCTTGTTGCTGGGATTGAGCATAATGATCAGTTTAATGGATGGCCTGGGGCTCACCATGTTCATACCATTGCTGAAATCAGTAGGGGATGGACCAGGTACGCAGGCTGTTGGGGATACCCACCAGTCAATGGGACAAATGCAGGCTATCGTCAATGTTATCAGGAAAATGGGATTTGAATTAACTATTACCACCGTGCTGGTGGTAATGGCCTCCCTTTTTGTGGTGAAGGGTTTGATGAAATATACCCAAATGAAATTTTACGCGGGTTTGCGTGAGCTGTTTATTAGAAAAGTACGCCATCGCCTGGTGAATAATCTGGAAGGACTGTCGTACAGTGGTTTTTTGAAAATTGATTCAGGAAAAATTCAGAACACGCTTACGGTGGAAGTACAGCGGTTATTTACTGCATTTCATTTTTATTTCAGCGCGGCCCAGGGTGTGGTAATGTTGCTGACCTATATGACACTGGCGTTTCTGGCCAACTACCAGTTTGCTTTATTGGTGATCGTTGGCGGTGCGGCATCTAATGTGATCTACAGAAGGATCTATAAAGCTACCAAAAAGGCTTCAGTCGAATTGTCGCATAAGGGAGCCAACTTCAACAGCTTCCTGGTTCAAACCACGCAATACTTTAAATACCTGAAATCAACCAATCACTTTAGCCGATATGCAGGTAAATTAAAGTCCGTGATCAATCAAACCGAAGGGTTGAACAAGAAGATCGGTCATTTGACGGCCATTGTTGTCTCTATAAAAGAGCCCATTATTGTAATAATAGTTACGCTGGTAATATTCGCGCAGGTGACCTGGATGGGCGCCAGTTTGGGTAGCATTATCCTGAGCTTGTTGCTGTTTTACAGATCGCTCAACTACCTGGTAATGGTACAAAATTACTGGCAGGACTTTAATGAGCACAGCGGCGGTGTTACATCTGTTACTTCTCTTACCAAAGAAATGGCCTCTTTGCAGGAAGTACTTGGTCCGGTGGCGTTTAAGACCATTCAGGATAAAATTGAGATCAGGGATGTTTCGCTTTCATACGATAAAGTAAAAGTGCTCGATGGCGTAAATATTGAATTGGAGAAAAACGCAACGATAGCCCTGGTGGGCGAAAGCGGCGCCGGTAAAACAACCCTCGCCAATATGATCTCCGGGTTGATTCGCCCCGATAGCGGCGAGGTGTACATCGACAATGTTCCCATGGCGCAATATAACCTGAACACTTTCCGCGATACGGTAGGTTATATTTCACAGGAACCGGTCGTGTTTAATGATACCATCTTTAATAATATCACCTTCTGGTCCGAACGAACGCCAGATAATGTAAAACGGTTCAAGGAGGTGTTACAGATGGCATCGCTGAACGCTTTTGTTGAAGCGCTCCCTGAGAAAGAAGAAACCCGTCTCGGTGATAATGGGATCCTGATCTCTGGCGGACAACGTCAGCGTATCTCGATCGCGCGCGAGTTATACAAACACACAGAAGTGTTGATCTTTGATGAAGCTACCTCCGCGCTCGATTCTGAAACAGAAAAGATCATCCAGGAAAATATTGAACAATTACGCGGTAATCGCACTATCGTCCTGATAGCTCACCGCCTGTCAACCATAAAGGAGGCAGATACCATTTACCTGCTTGAAAAAGGAAAAGTCACCGCCTCCGGTTCATTTGAAGAAATGGTGAATAAATCATCCCGCTTTCAAAAAATGGTTTCCTTACAGGGTATGTAGATCGCATTTTCATTAGTAGCTCAGGTAAAATATTATCAGGAAGGCATTACAGAATGTAATGCCTTCCTGACCTTTCGTGCATTACAATCAATCATAAATAATTTTATAAACTATACTATATAAGCGCCTTTTGGCTGCTTTAAATGCTAATCGTTATGAGTGAAAAAAAATTTGCAGCTTTTATAGTTACTTACAACAGGCCCGATATTTTGATGGATACCATTCAAATGATGCTCGATCAAACCAGGCCGCCTGATAAACTGCTGATTGTCGATAACAACGACAATAACGATACTAAAAATAAACTGGCGCAGTTGTATCCCAACGTAGCGCATTTATGGGTTGGTCATAATTCGGGTTTTGCCGGTGGCGGCAATATTGGCCTGGAAACACTGGCCAAAGAAGGGTATGAATGGGTGCTGTGGGCCGATGATAACGACCCCCCATATACAAACGATACATTTGAAAAACTGCTGAAGCTGGCAGATTCTTATGGAAGCGAATGCGGTCAGGTAGGCGTAGTGGGGCACAAAATAAATAAGCGTACTGGTTTATTGAGAAGAACTACCAATGAAGAGCTGGAAAAAGGCGAATACCTGGAAGTGGATACCATTGGCGGTGGCATGATAAAGATCATTAGAGGCGCCAGCGTATTGAAAGGCATAAAGCCAACTGCCAAACTGTTTTTCGGGTTTGAAGACCTCGATCACGATCTGCAACAAAAAAAGGCCGGCTATAAAATACTGGTTCATTCAGGTTTGTTCCTTGATCTGCGGAAAAAATGGAACCGGATGAGTGTTAACCGTGCGCGCCTTGGCAAAAAAGACGAAGGTGTTTTATGGCGCGACTATTACAGCATTCGCAACTCCCTGTTAGTGATGGTCAGGAACGGGTATTACTCGGCGTTCTTTTCTTTGTTGTTTGTTTGGATCGGGAAAAGCCTCTTAAGTTTCAAACATGGCTTCAGGTATGGCGCCAAGGTTTGTACAAATACTTTCAGAGCGATCAGGGATTTCGGAATTGGCAGATGGTATGTTAGATACCTCCCCGGCGGACCGGTGAAACCGAGAAAATATACTCAATCCTAACTCATTCTGACTTATTTATGAACGTAAATGTATGTGCGATATTAGTTACCTATAACAGGCTCGATACCCTTAAGCAGGCACTGGAACATGTATTGGCTCAGGAACTAAGGCCTGCAACTGTTATAGTGGTAGATAATAAAAGCACCGATGGTACTATAGAATACCTGCAAACAATTGATGGCCGCGATACTATCCATTGCATTTTTATGGAAAGCAATACAGGTTCGGCAGGCGCCATTGCAGCAGCCATGAAATATGGTTTAAGTGGTAATGAGTACCAGTACTTCTGGGTGTTGGATGATGATACCCTGTATGCACCAAATGCATTAATAGAGCTGGTAGAAAATATGGAGCAAAGCAAGTTTTCCATGATCGGGTTGCATGGTGCTCATCTTAAATTGGGAAAAAAATATCCGGTGCGGGCGGATATTAAATTGCAGGAGGCAGATTACGCCATGATCGATGGCGCACTTATAAAAGCAGACGTTGTTCGCAACGTAGGCCCCGTTTGCGAAGAGTTTTTTATGATGGCCGATGATCATGAATATTCAGTACGTATGCAGCGCCGGGGGTATAAAATAGGTGTTTTGAAAAACGGCGCCGATAACCGGTTGTACCTTGGTGGCGGAGAGAAATTCTCGCGTGCCACTTTATGGCGGGGTTATTATTCAGCCCGCAATCATATGTTTATTGTTAAGAAACATTTTTCGCTGTTGAATTTGGTAGGATATATTTGGATGCAAACAAAACTGTTAATTACTGCAGCCGTTATGGCGCCAGATAGATTTCAACGGGTTAAGTTGAGATTAATAGGTATTTGGCATGGCATCACCGGAGTTGGAGGCAGAACATTAGACCCGGGAACCCTTAGGTTTACTAAACACTAAACACTAAATAGTTGATCGATGAAACGGAACACATTTAATAAAAAGCTTTATTCTACACTGCGCTTTATATCACGAATTGGGATCATGAAATCGCTGCTCATTTGCATGGCAATGACTACCGCCGATGGTGATGGTGAATATGAACTGGAATGGGAAGGAAAAAAAGTCCACATCAGAAAAGGAAGCACGGATTTTAAGGTGTTTAAGCAGGTTATGGCGTTTGGCCAGTATAATTATAATGGCCAGAATGGAGGGAAGCCTGTAGAAACTATTATCGACCTGGGAGCAAATGTTGGCTTGTCGGCAGTGTATTTCAAAACAAAATACCCCAATGCACAGGTAATTGCAGTGGAACCCGAAAAGAAGAATTTTGAACAGATGGTGAAAAATTTATCGGGTTTTAGTAATGTGTTTCCCCTGAATAATGCTATATGGTACGAAAACAAGGAGCAGCCAATTTATGATGGTGGCCGCGGCGAATATGCCTTTAGAATAGTAGAGGCCAACGGCGAAAAGGTAGGTACTACCACCTGCATTACCATCAACGACATTGTTAAACAGTACAATCTTAAAAAGATAGATATACTTAAGGTTGACATTGAAGGGGCCGAAAAGGAACTGTTTATGTATAACTATAAAGACTGGTTGCCCATGGTGAAGTGCATAATGGTAGAGTTACATGACGGAGATCACCCGGGTTGTACCTCCGCCTTCTTCAGAGCCATTGCCGACCGGGAGTTTACCATGTATGGTAAAGGAGAAACCCTAACAATATTATTCGAAGACACTAAAAGCACCGTTGCCCAGTATGCTTAACAATACGCTGGCTGATACCTCAGCAATAAATACGATCGCAGGCAGTAATGTTCATAACGCACGGCCTTACAAAGCGCTGTTTGTAATTGATACGTTACAAACCGGCGGCGCTGAGCAGAGTCTGTTAGCCAACGTGATCCGGTTTAAGCACATGCAGCCAGTTGTTTGCCACCTATATGCCGGTGAACAATTAAAGCAACGGTTCATCGATCATGGAATTGCCGTTCATTCGGTAGGTCTGAAAAAGAAATACGGATTTCTTCAGGCCTATAAACAATTAAAAACGATCGTTGAAAAAGAACAACCGGATATCATAGTAGCCTATTTAACCAGGTCAGAGCTGGTAGCCAGGTTAGTAGGTCGTAACATGCACATTCCGGTGATAGGGAATTTCGTTAGCGACCTGTACTCCGAGGCTTACAATTCAACATTGTCTTGGAAGGCAAAAGTGCTGGTGCCGTTCTTTAAATGGGCGAATAGATCAACAGCGCGGTATTGCAAAGGGTTTATGTCCATCACAGACGCTGTAAAGCAAACGAACGGAAAAGCATTAGGTATAGATCCGAATAAAATTGTGGTCATTCACCGGGGTCGTGATAGCAGCATCTTCAAATATCAGGTTCCGCAAACACAACCGGGCAAGCCACTGCGGTTTTTAAACGTAGGGCGGCTGGTACCGGTAAAAGGCCAGCGCGATCTGGTCCTTGCTTTTAAAGATTTTTTGCCTGCCTGTCCGCAGGCTGTTCTTCATATTGCCGGCGATGGTCCCGTGCGGGAAACATTAGCGGCCCTTATTTCTGAGCATGGGTTGCAGAACAAGGTGGTGTTGTTAGGAAGCAGAAGCGATATACCCCAGCTTATCAATGAGTATGATTGTTTTGTTTTTCCTTCCTACAGCGAAGGGTTTGGCGCCGCCACCCTCGAAGCCATGTTTGCCGGTTTGCCGGTGCTGGTAAGTGAGATTCCGGCACATAGAGAACTGGTCACTCACTTGGAAACAGGATACGTTTTTGAAACCGGTTCTGTACAAAGCATCACGCAGGCGTTGTTGTGGTACAAGGATAACTTACCTGTTGCCAACGCGATGGCGGTAAAAGCCTATGAGTATGCCCGGCAGCATTTTGAGTTGTCGACGATTGCCGGGAAAACGGAAAATTATTTACTCAACATGATCATTACAAAAAATTGACAATACTTCATCTGGTTCAGAAACCCCAGTTGCGCGGCGCTGAAGTATTTGCCTCACAACTGGCTACCCACCTGAACGAAAAAGGCCATCGGGCCATCATAGTGTTTGTTTTCCCCGGTAGTGCGCCACTGCCTTTTACCGGCGTAATGAAACACCTGAACGGTTCACCCAAACGGCGGATGTGGGATTGGCCGGCCTGGCGCAAACTGGCGCAACTCATCAAAGAAGAAAAGCCTGATATAATCCAGGCCAATGCAGGAGATACCTTAAAGTACGCGGTGTTGTCGAAGTTATTTTTCAGATGGAAACAACCCATTGTTTTTCGAAACGCCAGTACCATCAGCTTATATATAAAAACGTTGCCTGCGAAACTGCTGAACGGCTTCTTTTTCAGATATGCCAACAGGATCGTTTCGGTGAGCAGCACTTCAGCAACAGATTTCGCAAAGCTGTTCCCGCAATTCAAAGAGCGTATTGTAAAAGTGCCTATTGGTATTGAGGAGACTGATTTTAAAGCCCAGGACCCCATGCAAGGTGCTTCGAAGCCGGTACTGGTGCATGTGGGCGGTTTTACTTATGAAAAAAATCACACCCGGATTATTGAGATCTTCGGGGCTATACATAAAAAGCAACCCGGCGCCAGTTTGCATTTGGTTGGCAGCGGGCCGCTTCAAACGCAAATAGAAGAATTGGTTAAACAAAAAGGGCTCCAACAACAGGTGCGGTTCTACGGGTTCAGGAACGATGCGATGCAGTTCATTAAAAATGCCGATGTGTTGTTGCTGCCCAGCATCATTGAAGGATTGCCCGGTGTAATACTGGAAGCTTTTTATTGTAAAACACCGGTAGTGGCCTATGATGTAGGTGGAATTGGCGAAGTGGTGATCAATAGTAAAACCGGTTACCTGGTTCCCAAAGGAAATGAGGAAATGTTTGCAGATAGTGTTTTAGCGGCGCTCGATAAAACGCCCAGGAACGGACAATTGGTGCAAAACGCCTGGCAACTGGTGATGAATGAATACCTGAACACCAGCATTGCCGGAAAATTTTTAGCAGTATACGAGTCAATAAAGAAATAAGTGCTGAACCCTTTAACCTCTGTAACTACTTAACACATGGATACCTTGAATAAAACATATGTTCGTAAAACCTGGCAGGAAAATGAACGGGTGCCGGTTTTACATATTATTAAATCACTGGGCCGTGGTGGAGCAGAGATGTTATTGCCCGAAACATTGCGTCAGCATGATCAACAAAAGTTCCGGTTTCATTATATCTACTTTCTTCCCTGGAAAAACCAGATGGTAGCAGCCATTGAACAGGAAGGCGGAAAAGTAGTTTGTGTTGAGGCTAAGAACAATGCGTCTATATTATTCGCTGTACGCAGAATTGCAGCGTATGTACGAAAGCATAATATTCAATTAATACATTGCCATCTTCCCTGGGCCGGCATGGCAGGCCGGTTGGTTGGCAAGCTTACCGGTGTACCGGTTGTTTATACCGAACATAATAAATGGGAGCGGTACCATAAGCTCACTTATTATATGAACAAGCTGAGTTTTTCGTATCAGCAGCGGGTAATAGCCGTTTCTTCGGAAGTAGCTAATTCCATTAAAACAAATTACAACAAGATAAGACCCCAGGTACAGGTAGTAGCCAATGGGGTTGATACTGCCAAGTACGCCCGTACGCAACCTGCCGGGAATGATATTCGCAAACAGCTCAACATTCCCGCAACCGCTACAGTAATTGGTATTGCCTGCGTTTTCAGGATGCAAAAACGCCTGGGCGCCTGGCTTGACATTGCCAAAGCATTGCATGAGAAACATGCCGATACATTTTTTATTATTGTGGGAGATGGTCCGTTGCGCGATGAGATCCATGCAAAAGCAAAGGCCCTGGGAACTGATAACTATGTGTTTTTTGCAGGTTTGCAAGCTGAGACCCGGCCCTATTTCACAGCCATGGATATGTTTATGATGAGCTCGGAATTTGAGGGATTGCCCATTGCCTTGCTGGAAGCGATGAGTATGAACTGTGTGCCGGTTTGTACAGCTGCAGGCGGCATACCCGAAGTAATTAAAGATGGCGTGAATGGCTTATTGGCGCCTGTTGACCAACCCCTGCAACTGGTTGACCGCCTGTCGCAATTAATACAGCAACCCGGTCAGGTAACGCAAATGAAACAGGCGGCCCGGGAAACAGTTATCAATTCGTTCAGCATGAAAAAAATGGTGGCTGAACTGGAAGATATTTACAACGATTTGATTAAAAATTAAAAATCAGGATAGTGATAGGTGGAATACTTTTGATGGTCCTGTTTTTTGTAGCATCGATCCCGATGCTGCAAATGATGAAACGGCGTATGCCCTGGTTTCAGGTTGGCATGATGAAAAACCTGTACTGGTTCCATTGCTTGTTTACCATCATTTATTATATATTTCAGCTATTTTCCCGGTCCGACTCACAGGAGTATTTCCTAAGGCCTCAGTATAACTATCCCGACTGGTTAAGCGCATACGATACGGGAACCCCTTTTATTGATTTTGTTGGTTACCCGTTCATCAATTACCTTGGTTTTACCTTCGAAATGATGTTTGCGCTGTTTTCCTGGATGGGTTTCTGGGGGTTTGTTTTCTTTTATGTTTACCTGAAAGAAAATGTAAAATACAAGCATAAGCTGTGGGGCATGGACCTTATCGGTTTATTGATCTTTTTGCCCAATATGCATTTTTGGACGGTGTCGTTGGGTAAAGGATCGATCATCTTCTTTGGCCTGGGCATGGCGATGTACGGTCTTAGCCAGTTAAAAACGCGCAAGCTGTTTTTGTTATTGGGACTGCTGATCGTTTATCATGTACGGCCACATGTGTTCTTGTTCATGGCGGTTGGTATTGTAGTGGGTTTGTTCACTGGCCGGCAAAAGGTACCAATATGGCAAAAGTTGTTGGTGTTTGGCGCGGCTGTGGGGGCAATGGTCTTGTTGTACGATAAGATCATGGCGTTTTCAAAAATAGACGGAGATAATGTGCTGGAAAGCTTTAACCAGTTTTCGGCAGTGCGGTCATACGAGTTATCGAAAAGCGCGGGTTCAGGGGTCGATATTTCCAACTATCCGCTGGTGTTGAAGCTGTTCACCTTCTGGTTCCGACCTTTATTTATAGATTCACCGGGGGCCATGGGGCTGGTAGTTTCGATTGAGAATGTGTTATATCTCTATTTAACATCCAAACTGTTCCAGAAAGGATTCATAAAATTTTTGCGAAAAGGTTCTGCGCTATTAAAAACAAGTGCGGTCACCTTTTTGGCAACCTCCTTTGCCTTGTCGAATACCATGTCGAACATGGGCATTATCATCAGGCAAAAAAGTATGATCATGTACTTTTTGATGTTTGTGATCCTACTATTTTTAGACTACAAAAAGCATTTGCAGGTAATGAAACGGCAACGAGCCAGGCAGGCAAGGGAAGAAACGCCGCTGCCTGTTAAAGAAGTGAAACTGGCCATTGGAAAGCCGTGAGAGGCAGAAGGCAGAAGGCAGAAGGCAGAAGGCAGAAGGCAAAGAATCTTTTGAGATGCAAGATCGTTAAGATTCTCAAAATTCGCGAGTCGTTTGCCGTTTCACGTTTGCCGTTTGCCGTTTGCCGATTCACGATGGCAACTCAATAAATAAAAACGCTACACTTTAACGTTCTTTCTCTAAACTTAATATATGCAAGGGATCTTCACCATTTCACTGGATTTTGAATTACACTGGGGCGTATTAGATAAAAGGGATCGCCAGGCTCGTGAAGCCTGTTATAAAAATACATTGCGCGCAGTTCCGCAAATGCTGGAATTGTTTACCAAATACGATGTGCATGTAACCTGGGCTACAGTGGGAAGCCTGTTTGCCGACAACGAGCAGGAGTGGGAATCATTTCTCCCTTCCGTTGAGCCTAACTTTGCCGAAGAAAAACATTCAGCCTATAAATGGGCGCGGAAAAATGGCCTGCAGTCACAGTACAGGTGGGCACATTTTGCACCGGAAGAAGTGGCCATGATAATGGAGTATCCGGGGCAGGAACTGGCTTCGCATACCTTCAGCCATTATTATTGCCTGGAACAGCAAAGCGAGAAAATGGCTTTTGATGCCGATCTGAAAGCGGCCGTTAAAGCAGCCAAAAAGTTTAATGCACCCATGCGTTCACTGGTTTTCCCGCGCAATCAGATCAATCCGCATTGCATAAAAACCTGTTACGACAACGGTATCCAGGCTGTTCGTACAAATCCTTCAGGCTGGTACTGGAAGCCTATTGCCGATGGTGGTGCTACCTTGCTGCGCAGGGCATTCCGCACCGCTGATGCGTATATACAGGTGGGTGGTGTAAGAACTTCTTATCCGTTAAGTAACATTAAAGTTATACCTGGCGAGCCGCTGAAATTGCCTGCCAGCCGGTTCTTACGGCCCTGGAGCCCTCAGTCGGAGTTGGCCAATAAGATGAGATTACGCAGATCATGCCAGGAAATTCGCATTGCTGCAAAGCGTAAAGAGGTTTATCATTTATGGTGGCACCCTGAAAATTTTGGCGATTATCCAGAGCAGAATTTACAGAGTCTTGAAGTGATTTTACAGCAGTATAAAAAATGCAGGGAAATGTATGGAATGACGAGCTGGAATATGGGGGAGTATGTAGATCATTTCCTGGGCAAACAAACTGAAAACAGTGAAGTGCGGAAAACGGAAAAGATCTTGCAATAATTATTTAAAGCCACATAGCCACATAGGGACATGGCAGTCAAAAGTTTTTAATAGATCATTTATGAAGGCTGTGTTTCTATGTGCCTATGTGGTACAATATAATGAGTTCGATCCCTTTAAAGTAGTACTCCAGGCGATTAAAATAATTCCATATCGCCTAAAGAATAGCCCCAGTTTTTAATGTCCAGTAATTTGGGAAATTGCTCATTCATATTAAGATCTCTGAGGGTTACAATGGGACCACGATGCTGAACAGGTATCATTCCCATAAAGCCAAGAGCAGATCTGTATGATTGATATTGCTGACCCGAGAATGAAATGACCTGTATTTGATTTTTTTTGCAGTAGGGAAGAACTGCCTTGCTTATCCGGGAGTTGATGCGCCTGTTAGACGAGGCGTTGTTGAAAAGCATACAGTCCACCAGGCGCAACTCTCTGGTAAATGAATGCGATTTTACCCGGCCAATGAGCAGGAAATTTTCATAGTCGGTAAAATAATTATACCTGAATAAAGGATTGTCGGCATAGCGCCACCGGATATACGATGCAGACAATGCTGAATTTATATGTGAGGTGTTGCTTTCGTAATTGTCCATTAATCCAAAAACTTTCGGGTCCCATGGTTGAGCAGGGGTAGGGTCATCAACATCCGAACTTGGTTTGCCTTTTTTGAATGCCAGGTTATATGCCAGTGCAATGGGATTGAGCACTTTTAGTTTTAATGGCATTCTACCCTGTTGTACCCAGCCCATTTTTAAATACCCGGGCCGGCTTTGATCATTGGGAGTATTGAATACAAAGTGTATACCCTGTTGCTTACATAGTTCCAACTGCTGCAGGGTAAGTTTTTTAAAAATACCTTTCCCCTGGTGATCGGGGTGGGTAGCCGTATCAACGGCACGAATGGCTTTGTAAATGGTGTTGTTCCACTTCCATTGCCATTGCATGAATGCTCTTAACCCTATGAGGGCGCCGTTTTCTTCGGCCAGCAATACAAATGAAGCGCCAAAGGGATTTTGCTCATGTTTCCAGGTCCATAGTGCTTCAGATTTGGGTATCAAACCCTCGCCCAGGGATTTTTTCAACAATTCGATCATCGCGGGTTTGTCCTGGGGAGTGGTTGGTCGTATTTGCATGGTCATTAAATTATAAGTGATTGAAACTATGTATTTATTGTGATGCCAAGAAAACAATTGGCTGCATATTATAAAATAAAGTACAATTTTTTTTCTTCATTGCAAGCGTGCTGTTATTAAATAACAAGCATTCTTAAACGTACCCCGAATAGCCCGGTATGCTACAAATTGTATAACATGAAATCATCGCAAAAACTGGTGCGCATAACCACCGTGCCTGTGTCATTAAGCGTGTTGCTTAAAGATCAGCTTCGGTATATGTCAGATCATTTTGAAGTGCTTGCTGTCTCATCCCCCGATAAATTGCTCGAACAGGTTGGTATTCGTGAAGGGGTGAGGACCGCACCAATTGTTATGACGCGTGCCATTACCCCGGCCAAAGACCTGAAAGCGCTGTGGCAGTTGTACAGGTTCTTAAAAAAGGAAAGACCCACTATTGTTCATACGCATACGCCCAAGGCCGGATTATTGGGCATGATGGCGAGCCGGATGGCCGGGGTGCCCATTCGTATGCATACAGTTGCCGGTATGCCTTTAATGGAAAATACCGGTTTAAAGAGAAAGCTGCTCAATTTTATTGAACGGCTTACATATAGTTGTGCAACGGGGGTTTACCCGAATTCAAAAGACCTGGGCAGATTTATATTGCAGAACAGGTTCTGTAAGGCGCAAAAAATGAAAATTCTGGGAAACGGAAGCAGTAACGGTATCAATACCCGTTTTTTTCAACCTGGTGCAGAATTAAATAAAGCAGCTTGTGAATGGAAGAAAAAATTTGGGTTAACCGAAAAGGACTTTGTGTTCGTATTTGTAGGCCGGTTGGTAAAAGATAAAGGAATAGAGGAGCTGGTAGAAGCGTTTGGCCAGCTAAAGGAAAAATATCCGCACATTAAATTATTGCTGGTTGGCCCGTATGAACCCGAGCGCGATCCGCTGGCGCCGGCAACCAGAAAAACAATAGAAACAAATCCGTCAATTATCCATGCAGGCTTTCAGCAGGATATCAGGCCGTTTTTAATGATCAGCCAGGCATTGGCCTTCCCTTCCTATCGCGAAGGATTTCCGAATGTGCCCATGCAGGCCGGTTGTTTTGATCTGCCTTCTATTGTAACAGATATCAATGGCTGTAATGAGATCGTTGAAGATGGAAAGAACGGCCTCATCATTCCGGTAAAGAATGTCCCCGAATTGTATAGGGCCATGGAAAAGCTCTTGACCGATCCCGCTTTATATCTAACTTTGCAGTCGAATGCACGGCAGATGATTGTTGACCGCTATGAGCAGCAATATCTGTGGGAATTGTTATTAAAAGAATATCACGACCAGTTAAGATCCCATGCAATTATATCGTAATTATTTAAAAAGAGTGCTTGACCTGTTAGTAAGCCTGTTTGCCTTCTGTTTACTATTACCCTTATTTATTGTTGTTACGGCATTACTTTTTATTGCTAACCAGGGAAGCCCTTTTTTCGTTCAGGCCCGTCCCGGGAAAAATGAACGCATATTCAGGCTGGTTAAGTTTAAAACGATGAACGATAAAAAGGACGCTGCCGGGAATTTGTTACCCGATGGGGAACGTCTTACCGGAATTGGAAAATTTATCAGGAAAACCTCACTGGATGAGCTACCACAATTGATCAATGTCATTAAAGGAGACATGAGCCTGATAGGACCGCGTCCTTTGTTGGTAGAATATTTATCTTTATATAGCGACACGCAAAAGCAGCGGCATAATGTTCGTCCTGGTATTACCGGATGGGCGCAGGTGAACGGCCGTAATGCCATTGGATGGCAAAAGAAGTTTGAACTGGATGTGTGGTATGTAAACAATTTGAACTTCCTGCTTGACTGTAAGATCATAGTTTTTACGCTGATGAAGGTGGTTAAAAGTGAAGGGATCAGTCAGCAGGGGCATGTAACCATGACCAAATTTGAAGGCAATTAAAAGACCTTACTAAGCATAAACCTAGTGGTAATTGGGGATTTACCCGGTTATTAATCACAAGCAATCCTGGAAATTAAGAAGATTAGAATAAAAAGTATAGTTTAAAACATTTAAAACCCTAAGTGCCATTTTATGATTCGTTTTTCTCCACCGTATATCGATGAAGATATCATTAAAGAAGTAACCAATGTACTTCAAAGTGGTTGGCTTACTACTGGTCCGGTTACAAAACAGCTTGAGAAGGAAGTAGCTAAGTTCAGCAATGTTGAATGTGCGCTTGCAGTAAACTCTGCTACATCCGGTATGATGCTGATGTTGCACTGGTATGGTATTAAACAGGGAGATGAAGTTATTGTGCCTGCGTATACCTATTGTGCTACTGCACTGGCTGTAATGCATGTGGGCGCCAAACCGGTAATGGTTGATGTGGGAAATGACTTTAACATCGACTGCGAAAGGATAAAAGATGCTATTACTGAGAAAACAAAGGCAATTATTGCCGTGGATTTTGCGGGCTGGCCTTGTGACTATGATGGCATTTACAGTATCGTGAATGATGTTGAAGTAAAGAAGAAGTTTCGCCCTTCATCCGATGCGCAACAGAAACTGGGCAGAATTATGATCATGGATGATGCTGCTCATGCGCTTGGTGCAATATATAATAACAAGCCAATTGGTGCCTGCGCCGATATTACGGTATTCTCATTGCATGCAGTAAAGAATGTTACTTCTGCCGAAGGTGGTGTTATTGCGCTTAACCTGC
The DNA here is from genome assembly GCF_045805085.1 of Niastella sp. Taxonomy (NCBI): domain Bacteria; kingdom Pseudomonadati; phylum Bacteroidota; class Chitinophagia; order Chitinophagales; family Chitinophagaceae; genus Niastella; species Niastella sp. The sequence continues at coordinate 1,331 of NZ_JBJMLX010000164.1, read as the reverse complement.
CTGCTCCTTTTAGCAATGAAGAAGAATATAATTTGCTTCGGGTGTTGAGTTTGAATGGTCAAACAAAAGACGCATTCACCAAAACAAAAGCGGGCGCCTGGCAGTATGATGTTATTTATCCGGGTTTCAAAATGAATATGCCCGATGTGCTGGCGGCGATAGCATTGGCACAGTTGAAAAAATATAAAAATTATCTGCTGCTGGAAAGAAAAAGAGTGTTTGACTTTTATACAAACATTTTCTCACAATACGATTGGGCAATTTGTCCTCCATACCAGCAAACCGGTTGCTCTTCTTCCTGCCACCTGTACCCTTTACGAATTAAGGATATTGGTGAGGAGGAACGCAACAAGATCATTGAAAGTATTGCCGGCCGTTCAGTTGCAGTAAACGTGCATTTTATACCATTGCCAATGCTCACCGTTTTCAAAGAGGCGGGGTACAATATCAAAGATTATCCTTCTGCTTATAATTTATTTAATAACGAAATTTCATTACCTATTTACCCGCAATTAACAAATGACGAGTGTAAAATAGTAACGGAAGCAGTTATTGAGTCGGTAGAAGAATTGCTGCCGGTAAAAAAGCAGCTATCCTATACTTTATAGATCACTAATCACTCTGATATCTTTTTTCGAAGGCCAGTTTAATTTATGTCGCAACCAAACCGAATTTTCCTATATGGCGCCAGTGGTCATGCAAAAGTGATTTGTGAAATACTGGAATCCCAACACTGCATTCCTCATGGATTAATTGATGACAATCCGCTTGTAACATCTTTACTGGACTATCCTGTATATAATACGTTGGAGCAGGCTTCTTTTAGTTCAGATGATCATTTTATCATTTCTATTGGTAATAATCGCATACGTAAAGCAGTAGCAGCAAAATTGAATGGAGTGCAATTTGCAAGCGCCATTCATTCTTCGGCTATAATTTCCCCGCGCGCTGCTATGGGCGAAGGAACGGTTGTAATGTCGAATGTTTCTGTAAACGTGCACAGTAACATCGGCCGGCATGTGATCCTGAATACAAATAGCTCTGTGGATCATGATTGTGTGATAGCCGACTTCGTTCATATTTCTCCCAATGCCGCACTGGCAGGAAATGTAAAAGTGGGCGAGGGAACACAGGTAGGCATCGGTGCTTGTGTTATGCAAAATATTACCATTGGTAAATGGGCGATGGTGGGGGCGGGAGCAGTAATCATCCGGGATGTGCCTGATTACGCAGTAGTGGTAGGAAACCCCGGAAGAGTAGTTAAAATGAATCAGTCCTGAGGAATTGTAGAAAAATAGGTTGTCGGTAGAATAAAGTAACCTGGTAGGAAT